>CAJBVG010000208.1 GCA_903958995.1 uncultured bacterium
CATGTGCATTAGGAGCTACAGTTAATACAGAAACATTAGCAAAATTAAAATGTGCAATTATTGCTGGTGCTGCTAATAATCAATTAGCTGAAGAAGAAATTCATGGCAGAATGGTAATGGAAAAAGGCATTTTATATGCACCAGATTTCTTAATCAATGCTGGTGGATTAATCAATGTTTACTCAGAATTAATGGGCTACAGTTCTAAACGTGCAATGGAAAAAACAGAGCATATTTATGAAGTAACTCAAGAAATATTAAAGAAATCTCAAGTAGAAAATATCCCTACTTACGAAGCTGCAAATCGTATTGCAGAGAAGAGAATTCAAGATATTCGTAGAATTAAAGCTTGTTATTAAGGAAAATGCGGAGTACCTTTGCTCCGCATTTTTAATATTATTATTCGTTCTTTATGTTAAATCGTCGTCATTTACGCATCAAAGCTTTTCAAACAATTTATGCTTTTCAACAAGCAGAACAACGTGATAGAAAGCAATTTGAATCTTTTTTATTAGATTCTATACAAGCTGTACATAAGAGCTATGCGCAATTACTACAACTCGTAATCGAACTCAAAGATTTCGAAACTAGCGACGTTGAAGATCGTACTGCAAAGCATTTACCTACTTCTGCAGATTTAGATGCAAAACCAATTTTAGCCAATAACCTATTCGTTCAATTACTTAGTAAGGATAAAAACCATGCTGATTTAACTAAGAAATACAAAGTTTCTTGGCAAGGTGAGGAGATGATTTTAAGAGAAATCTACAATAAAATCAAAGTCGATGAACAATACATTATTTACGGCAACCTTGATGATCCAAACATCACTGAACATCGCGAAATTATTACACATCTTTTTAAAACAATAATCTTCCAAGATCCATTATTAGAGCAATACTTAGAAGAACATTACATTAACTGGCCAGTAGATAAACAATCGGTAGATGGAATGGTGCTTAAAACTATTCGTGCTTTTAAAGATGGTAGCTCTGAAGCATTAGATATTTTGCCAATTACAGCTAACTGGGAAGAAGACAAGGATTTCGTAGTAGATTTGTTTAACAAAACGATTTTAAACGAAGTAGAAATTAGTAAATACATTGCCGATAAAACTAAAAATTGGGACGTAGAACGTATCGCTTTAGTAGATACCATTCTTATGAAAATGGCAATTACGGAGTTGATAAATTTCAATTCTATTCCCATTAAAGTGACCATGAATGAGTATATCGATATCTCTAAAGAATTCAGTACTCCGAAAAGTAAGGGATTTATTAATGGTATCTTAGATAAAATATTAATCGACTTAAAAGAAGTGGGTAAGGTGAAGAAGATTGGAAGAGGATTGATAGAATAACGTTCGTTGGAGTGTTCTCACTCTAACAATTGAATTAGTAATAATGAAATACATGTCGAAGCGAGGACGCTTCGACGAACGTAGAGAAATATAGAAGTATAGAAAAATAGGATATTATGAAAAAGTTATTAGTAATTATTTCAGTATTAACATTTGTAGCTTGTGGTAATAAAGACAGTAAGCAAGTATCTATGGAAGTTCCATTAACAGCAGATGGTAAAGTGGATACTACCAAATTACCGAAATTTGAATTCACTCAAGATGCTTATGATTTTGGTTCAATTAAGCAAGGTGAAAAGATTTCATATGCCTTTATCTTTAAAAACACTGGCTCTACACCATTAATAATTTCTTCTGCTAGTGCAAGTTGCGGATGCACAGTTCCTTCTTATCCGGAAGACCCTATTCAACCAGGCGCTGAATCTAAAATAGATGTAGTTTTTGATAGTAACGGTAAAATGGGTATGCAAACAAAAACAATAACCCTTGTGGCGAATACAATACCAAATACAAAAGTATTGTATCTTCGAGGCGAAGTCACAGAATAATATGTTAATGGGATAATATGTTAATGACAACCAACTCATAACTCACAATTCATAACTCACAATTCAAAATTCAATAAATATGTTAAACACACTTTTAATGGCTCCTGCAGCCGGAAATTCAAATCCAATTATGAGTTTTTTACCATTGATTTTAATCGCAGTGGTATTTTACTTCTTCATGATTCGTCCGCAAACTAAGCGTATGAAAGATCAAAAGAACTTTATCGAGAACCTTTCAAAAGGAGATAAAATCGTTACTGTAGGTGGTATTCATGGTAAAATCGCTGAAATCAACGACGATACTTTCTTAATGGAAATTGAAGGTGGAGTTAAAATGAAAATCGATAGAGTATCGGTTTCATTAGAAGCTTCGAAGAAATTAAACGAAACGAAGTAATCGTTTTTTACTGATTAAGTGCTAATCATGCTAATAACATATAATTTTATTAGTTTTGATTAGCATTTTTTATTTTGAAAAGAAGACTACTATACTGGAAAAATCTTATTAAAGAGCGAACTCGCAAACGATATCGTCAGCGTTTAATGCTCTTTTTTTTGTGCCTATTTATGGCATTGGCATTCTGGTTTCTCAATATTCTTAATAAACAGCATTTGTTCAAATTGGAGAATTATATTCAATTCTACAACTTACCTGAAGACAAAGCGCTAAGCATGACACAAGCTCGAAAAATTTCCTTTACTGTTCAAGGTAGTGGTTGGAATTTTGTTCGTTCTAAAATGCAATTGATGTCGGATACTTTAAAAATCGATTACCTAACTATCCAAGATCGTGATGAAATCGACCTGAATAAATCATTGCTCGATTTTGAAAGTCAATGGAACGGAAAACTCCGAATCATGAATATCTACCCATCAAAAATCAATTACATAGTAGAGAAAAAGCGAATACGTAAAGTCCCTATCATTCCTGTATATACCCTTAATTTTACCGATGAATATGACTTATCAGATAAGGTTCATTGGTATCCAGATAGTATCTATATTTCAGGGCCAATAGAAAATATTCGAAAAATAAAATCAGTAAAAACCTTACCCATTGTACTTAATAATTTAAACACAACAGTACAGATGAACGCTGTGTTAGATTTAGATGAGTACAACAATATCAATACCAATATTAAAACCACACGTATTAGTTTTCCAGTTGAACAATACACCGAAGGGGTAATGGATATAGGCATTTCTCAACGAAATGAAAACTCTGGGATGATTACTTTCCCATCACAATGTAAAATAGTTTATAGAGTTGCTCTTTCTAATTATAATAAAATAATACCTCAAACTTTTAAAGTAATTGCAGAGAAAGATAACAAGCTTACTAATCGTCTTCGCTTAAAATTAGCTTCTGTTCCATCTAACATAAAAGATGTTCGTATTATTCCAGAAACTGTTGAATACTTAATTATAAAACGATGATTCAAATAGGGATAACTGGAGGTATTGGTTCAGGCAAATCAACAGTATGTAAAATATTTACAAGCTTGGGAATTCCTGTACACGATGCCGATGCTATTGCCAAAGAAATAATTGTAAAGGATGTTGATTTAATTCAATCTATGATTAATAATTTCGGTAAAGAAACCTATTCAGAAGATGGTACTTATAACCGTGCCTACATTGCAAACATCGTTTTTAATGATCAATCAAAACTAGATAAACTAAACGCTTTGGTTCATCCTAAAGTAATCGAATATTCACGCATTTGGGCTAGCAATCATCAACATTTACCTTATGTAATTAAAGAAGCTGCTCTAATGTTTGAATCTGGTTCTTATCTACAGAATAATTTCAATATTGTAGTAGAATCACCTATCGATATTCGAATAAAAAGAATTTGTACCCGAGATTCGGTCAACGAAGAAACTGCGTTAAAAAGAATCAATAGTCAATTGTCTGATGAGGAAAGAAGATCCAAAGCTGACCTTATCATTTTAAACGATGATGCTCATTCGTTGATTAAACAAGTAATAAACATCCATCAAAATATCCTTACGAAGAATGATCCTAGATGATTTTATAATTAAAACAGACATAGGATATTATTGTAAATACGCCAATTTCTATATCGATCCTAGCGCTGCAGTAGAAAACTCTGTAGTATCTCATGCTCATGCCGATCATGCCAGTCCGGGTTCCATTAAAGTGTACTGTACAGAACCTACACAGGCATTTATGGTCTTGCGTTATAAACATAAAGCTGCTAAAGAATTTAATATTTCCGAGTTTAATAAATCATTTAGCATCGGAGAGGTGCTGCTAACTTTTATTCCAGCCGGACATATACTTGGAAGTGGACAAATTTTAATGACCTACAAAGGCATTAAGTACTTATATAGCGGTGATATTAAATGGCAAGAAGATAATACAGTAGAAGCTACCGAAAGCGTTTATGCTGATGTTCTTATTACTGAAACTACATTTGCTCGTCCAGAATTTGAACACCCAAATGCTAAAGATGAAATTGATGCTTTACTCAATTTAAAAAGCCCGATTGTAATTGGTGCCTATGTATTAGGCAAAGCTCAACGAATAAATTCATTAATAAACCAATACCATCCCGAGATTCCAGTATATATTCATTTTGATGTATATCCATATCATAAAATATATGATAGACTTGGAAAAAGTAATTTGAAATACGAACTACTTCAGAAAAAAGATATTCGAAATGGGAGGTTAGGTGTGTATATCGTACCACCATTAACGTATCAATCCTATAAAATTCAATACCCATATACATTTGCATTTGCTTCTGGTTGGGATCATTTACAAAATGGCCAAACCCTTTTAAAAATAAGCGATCACATGGATTGGAAAGAATTATTGCACTATATAAATTTGGTACAACCCAAACAAATATGGGCCATACATGGTGATCCTAAAAAAATAATTGAACATTTTGCAAACACAAATACCCTCGTTAAGGTTCTTTAATAATGAATTCTGAAGATTTTTATATAGACAATGGATATTATGTTTTTACAGAGAAATATCACCTAAAACGTGGTTATTGCTGTAAAAGTGGCTGTCGACATTGCCCATGGAATTTCAAAAAATCCTTATTATCAGAGGATTCGAAACTAACTAATCCACCAAAAAAGTTGGATGAAAATGAAAATTAACGTAAATATGTGTTTAAATTGAATTTACCTCAACAAGTGAACTTTATGGAATTAGAGAAAGAGATATCCCAGAAGAACTTTAGATCTGAGCAACAAAAGGCTATGATCAATTTAATCTACACCTATCATTGGATAAATAATATTGCTCGTCAAGATTTTATTGCTTTCGATATTACAATGCAACAATTCAATATTTTAAGAATTCTACGTGGGCAATATCCTAATCCATCCTCTATAAATCTTTTAAGAGAGCGCATGTTGGATAAGATGTGTGATGCATCTCGAATGGTTGATCGTTTAAAACAAAAGGAACTCATTGAACGATGTGTAAACAAAAAAGACAAGCGTTCTGTAGATATTGTTATCTCACAAAAAGGTTTGGATTTATTAAGTAAAATTGATCAAGAAATAGACATGGATAGAGCAATTTCAAAGCTTAGCGATGAAGATGCAAAAACATTAAATACTATTTTAGATAAAATGCGTGGTTAATTACACGTTGATTAAGAAATTGATAATCGCCAAACTCGCACCAACTATTATAGCAATCATTTTATAGAAATTGAATCGGTGATCTACATTCGATTCGAATAAAATGGTAGTTGAAATGTGTAAGAATATTCCAATTACAATTCCCATCATGTACTGAAAGTAATTGCTGATCATCCCTATAGATTCTCTCTGTAATACATTCGACGTTAAACTTCCTAGAGGTGTCATGGCTGCAAATAAAAGTAAGAAAAACAATACTTGATGTTTCTTTAGTTTATTTTGATAGAGCACACTTGTTAATGCAAATGCTGCAGGAATATGGTGTAAGGCAATACCATAAAGCAAGGTGTTTTCATGATGATTACCTCCCGATAAATTTACTAAAGGCATTCCTTCTAAAAATGCATGCAAGGATAAACTAATCATAATGCCAAATGGAAAGACAACATGACGGTGTGTATGAACATGAATGTGCCCATGTTCTATACCTTCTGAATATTGTTCAAGAAATATCTGAAATCCAAAACCAGCTAATATAAATAAGCCAATATAGGCGTTACCAGTAGAATAAACATCAGGTAGTAAATGTAATACGGTTATTGAGAATAGGTACGCTCCTGAAAATGATAATAAGAGTTTAAGTTTCTTATTTAAATCTGTTTTGATCAGAAAAATAAGTGATCCGCCTAAAAAAGCACTTACAAAAAGTATTATATAATCCAGTAGTTCCATCTCAAAAATTAAGCAATATTACGATAAAAGTAGAAAGTAAGATGTGCAATTGCAATTCCCAATATCATACCACAAAGTACATCTAATGGATAATGCACACCTACATACACTTGCGAGAACGATATTACAGCTGCCCAAATTTTAAAACTTATTCCAACCCAACGTTTGTCAACAAAATAAAGGCTTAGAAAAGTAGCCATCCCAAAATGGTTTGTTGCATGTGATGAAACAAAACTATATCCAGAACCACATCCAACAATACTTCTTACATAACCCATTATTTCTGGGTCGTTACAAGGTCGTATTCTTTGAATTAATTCTTTAATAATTCCAGCACTTACAAAATCAGTTAAGGCAAATGTTATGACTAAAAATAAAATAGTTAAAAAAGCTTTTCGTGGGCGATTAGATTTGATGAAGTAAACGATCAAAAATAAATAAAGAGGTGACCAAAAATATTTACTCCTCATTAACGGTAATAAGAAATCAAAAAATTGATTTGCAATACCTCTATTAATGATAAAGAAAAGCTGTTGGTCGATATGTTTAATGTACTCTATCATAAGGGTTTCTGAGCAACCATAATTAAACGATCAGAACTATCGATATGAAATGGATCTAGTTGATAAGAACCAAACTTTTCGACTAATGTTAATCCAGCTAGATCAAAAAACTTTTGAAAATCAGCTAATCTTAACGCTTTCACTTCCTCTTTAAATTCATAATGGCTACCATTATCGTCGAAATGAATATGCTTAGTAATTAATCCGTTTTCTATCTTCTTTTGAATCTTAAACAATATACCATCAATATGCTTTTCATCATTTGCTTGAATAGAATTAGTGATTTGACCAACATTTAAGAAATCAATTAATAATATTCCTCCTGGTTTTAAATTCTTCGCAAAAGCTTTTATCGCTTTAATATCTTCGTTTTCTCTACGGAAATAGCCAAAACTGGTAAATAAATTAAATACAAAATCGAAGTAGTTAGCATTTAGTAAGTTACGAATATCGTGCTCATAAAAATGCAAATGTGAATTCTCGTATTTTTTAGCATAAGCAATACTTTCTTGAGCTAAATCAATACCTGTTACATCAATTCCTTTCTTATTAAGGTAAATTGAATGTCGACCTTTCCCACAGCAAGCATCTAATACACAGTCGTTTTCTTTTAAATTAAAATATTTTACTAGAGCATCTATGAAGTGTTCAGCTTCCTTATGATCACGGTTGGCGTAAAGTATATGATAATAGGGTGAATTAAACCAACTACGGTACCATTTTTTCATTCTTATCTATTCCTTCTAGTTTATCCTTACAAATGTCTTATTTTTTTTATTTTTGTCGGACTAAAACTAAGAAAAATTGACATTAATCAAATCTATTTCGGGAATTAGAGGAACAATAGGTGGCCAAGCAGGCGACGCATTAACTCCTCTCGACATTGTAAAGTTCACTTCAGCCTTCGGATACTGGGTTATTCAGAAATCTGGCAAGAAGAAAATCGTATTGGGAAGAGACGCTCGTATTTCTGGAGAAATGGTTCGAAACTTAGTCATAGGAACACTCCAAGGATTAGGAATAGATGTTATCGACCTAGGATTAGCAACTACACCAACGGTAGAGATGGCAGTTCCAATGGAAGATGCTGGTGGTGGAATCATTTTAACCGCTAGTCATAACCCTAAACAATGGAATGCTTTAAAACTATTAAATCATACAGGTGAGTTTATTACAGATTTAGATGGTAAAGAAGTATTAGCCTTAGCAGAAAGCAATGAAATTGTATATGCTGAAGTTGATTATTTAGGAACAACTATTCAAGACCATAGCTATTTAAATAAACATATTGCTAAAATTTTAGAACTCCCTTGGGTTGATATTGAAGCCATTAAGGAACGTAATTTTAAAGTGGTTATTGATTGTGTGAATTCGGTAGGAGGTATTGCGTTACCACCATTATTGAAAGCATTAGGAGTAGAAGTAATCCACGAACTATATTGCCATCCAGATGGCAAATTCCCACATAACCCGGAACCACTTCCAGAAAATCTTACAGCACTATCGTCTGAAGTTTTAAATCGCAAAGCTGATATCGGTATTGCAGTTGATCCTGATGTTGATCGTTTATGTTTCGTTTCAGAAAATGGTGAGATGTTTGGTGAGGAATATACATTAGTAGCCATTGCTGATTTCTTATTGCAAAATACTAGCAAAGAATTCTTAACTGAAAAAGGTTATGAATTAAATACTGTTTCTAATCTTTCATCAACAAGAGCGTTGAGAGATGTTACCGAAAGAGTTAATGGTAATTACAATGCAGCTGCAGTTGGAGAGGTAAATGTGGTAAACATGATGAAATCTACTAAAGCATTAATTGGTGGAGAAGGTAATGGTGGTGTTATATTACCTGAGTTACATTACGGTAGAGATGCATTAGTTGGTATTGCTTTGTTTCTAACTCATTTAGCAAAACAGAAAAAATCGTGCTCAGCTTTAAGAGCATCATATCCAAATTACTTCATTTCTAAAAACAAGATTTCATTAACAGCAGATTTAGACATCGATGCCTTATTGAAAAAAGTAGAATTAAAATACAAAGATCAACCCATTAATACTATCGACGGATTGAAGATTGAATTTGATAACGAATGGGTACATTTGCGTAAATCAAACACAGAACCTATTATTCGTATATACTCGGAAAGCCAAACAGAAACAACTGCTAATGGTTTAGCCAATAAAATTATGGATGACATTAGAGAAATCATGAATAGCTAATTATGAACAAAATATATTTAGACAACGCAGCTACTACTGCCATTGATAAAGAGGTTTTAGAGCTAATGAAAAATACTATGGAATTCCAATTTGGAAATCCATCATCTATTCATTCTCATGGTAGAGAAGTGCGTACAATTATAGAGAATGCTCGTAAAACTGTAGCTAAATTATTAAACACTAGTCCAGCAGAAATATTCTTTACCTCTGGAGGTACAGAAGCAGATAACATGGCTATCAATTGCGCTATTAATGATTATGGCATAACACATGCTATCACAAGTAAAATTGAACATCACGCAGTTATACATACTTTAGAAGTTTTAGAGAAAAAAGGTTTAATAAAATTAAGCTATGTAAATCTTGATGAAAAAGGTCATGTTGATACAAAACATTTAGAAGAATTATTAGCTAATAACGAACGATCATTCGTTTCTTTAATGCACGCTAATAATGAAATCGGTAATCTAATAGATTTAGAAAAAGTAGGTGATATTTGTGAAAAATACAATGCAATTTTCCATAGCGATACCGTTCAAACCATGGGACATTATCGTCACGATTTATCGAAATTAAAAGTTCATTTCATCACTTGTGCGGCGCACAAATTACATGGACCTAAAGGTGTTGGATTTTTATACATCAACCATAACATCAAAATAAAACCAATGATACATGGAGGTGCACAAGAACGTAATATGCGTGGTGGAACCGAGAATGTATATGGCATTGTAGGTTTAGCTAAAGCTCTAGAAATTGCTTATGCGGAATTAGATGAACATCAAAATTATATTCAGGGATTAAAATCATACATGACAGAACAATTACTGGCTAACATCCCAGGTATTGGTTTTAATGGTGACTTAGATTCTAAACACAGCTTATACACGGTATTAAATGTTTCATTCCCAGCATCAGAAATGGGAGAGATGTTATTGTTCAGTTTAGATATTTCTGGAATATCAGCATCTGGTGGAAGTGCTTGTTCATCGGGTTCTAATGTTGGATCGCATGTGTTAACGGCAATTGGTTCACCAAGTGATCGAGCTGCTGTACGTTTCTCATTCTGCAAATACAATACAAAAGAAGAAATCGATATCGTTGTTGAAAAACTTAAAGAGCTTGTTCTTGTTAAAGTTTAATAAGAACAAACTTTATGAAATATTAAAGCAATTATGTTGGTTTATCGCGAATATCAAATGGGTAAAATGGGTGTTTTAATTGAAGAATAATTCCTATATTGTTGCTTTTAGAAAGAACAATGGCATTAAAACTGAACCTTAAAAAACCATTAGCATTTTTTGATATCGAATCAACTGGTGTAAATGTAGCAAGTGATCGTATCGTAGAAATCTCAATATTAAAGATAAATGTTGATGGTTCTGAGGAAATCAAAACTAAGCGCATTAATCCGGGTATGCCTATTCCATTAGAAACTTCATTAATTCATGGAATTTACGATGAGGACATTAAAGATGAACCGCTTTTCAAAAATATAGCTAAAAGTCTTGCTCAATTTTTAGAGAATTGCGATTTAGCGGGATATAATTCCAATAAATTTGATGTGCCTATTTTAATGGAAGAATTTTTACGTGCTGAAGTTGATTTCGACATTAGTAAACGTAAGCTCGTTGATGTTCAGAACATTTTCCATCAAATGGAACAACGTACTTTAAAAGCTGCATATAAGTTTTATTGCTTTAAGGATTTAGAAAATGCACATTCTGCAGAAGCTGACATTCGCGCTACTTATGAAGTATTATTATCTCAGCTTGAAAAATACGAACAAGTAGAATTTAAAGATAAGTCGGGTAAAGTATATATACCAGTTAAGAATGATGTGGATGCCTTACACACATTTACTCAAGTACAACGCAATGTAGATTTTGCGGGTACTATGGTTTATAATGATAAGGGAGAAGAAGTATTTAACTTCGGAAAACACAAAGGCAAAAAAGTAAATGATGTTTTCCAACAAGAACCTAGTTATTATGATTGGATGATGAATGGAGTGTTTCCACTATATACTAAGAAAAAACTTACGGAGCTACGTTTAAGAACATTTCAGAAATCTTAAGGATAGAAAACCTTATTCGCCAATTGCATAGATTTCACTAAAGCTTCAGCATTTATTCCTGTTTCTACATTTTGCTCGTTTAGGTAAGCGATAACAGTTTCTGTGGCAATGTTACCAGTTAGGTCATCCGATGCCATTGGACAGCCTCCAAATCCATAAATTGCTGCATCTATTCGTCTGCAACCTGCTTCATAAGCAGCTCCAATTTTTTCTAACCGCTCTTCAGCGGTAGAATGTAAATGAGCTCCAAATTCAATAGTCGGAAATAATGGTGCAATGTTTCTAAACAAATAGTCGATGTTTTCTTTATTAGACACTCCAATAGTATCTGAAAACGCTAATATATTAACACCCATATCAGCTAATACTTTCGTCCATTTCTCTACTACTTCAATACTCCATTCATCACCATATGGATTACCAAAACCCATTGATATATAGACTACAAGTTCTTTATTCTTAGCAATACAAAGCTTCTGAATTTCTTCAACACGAACTATAGACTCTTCAATACTCGAATTGGTATTACGTTGCTGAAAAGTTTCTGAAATAGAAAAAGGGAAACCTAGGTAATTAATTTCATCAAATTCAACAGCATCTTGTGCACCTCTAGTATTTGCTATAATGGACAGTAGTTTACTCTTAGTTGATGATAAATCTAATTTAGATAATACTTCTGCTGTATCACGCATTTGCGGGATAGCTTTTGGCGAAACAAAACTTCCAAAATCAATAGTATCAAAACCAACAGAAAGTAAGGAATTGATATAATCCACCTTTTGCTCGGTAGGCACAAAATGATGTAAGCCTTGCATAGCATCTCGAGGGCATTCTATTAATTTTAATGGTTTCGACATGAGAATAATCTTTGATAGTCAAATCTAAGAAATATAACGCAAAAAAAATCCCGATGTTTTTGAGGCATCGGGATTTGCAATGTATTAGGGTGTTTTTAAAAAATTACTTGATAACAATTCGTTTAGTAGAACTACCATTTTCTGTTATAAGTACAATGTTGTAAACACCTGGACTTAATGTAGAAATATCGATAGTTTGTTTCAACGTATTTAATGATTCTAAAGAAACAACAGTTTGACCAATTATGTTTACAATGCTAATTGCTTGAATTGCATCGTTAGCAATAATATTTACTTGTTGATCAGCAGGGTTAGGGTAAACATTGAAGTTTACTAATTTATTATTGTTAAGACCTAACTTATCATTGTCTCTAATTTGTATAGATGAACTAGTAGTTGTTCCTAAAACACATTTAACTGCATCGCTAATTGCGAAGTTAATGGTTTCATTATTTTCAACCACGGCATCATCAGTAATAGTAAAAGTAACTGTTGCTTCAGTTGCACCTACAGCGAAGTTCAATGTGCCTGGGTTACCGAATGTAAAGTCTGAATTAAATATTGCAGAACCACCTGTTAAGGCAAAAGTAACTGAACCTGCTTCAGTAGCTGCACTACTTAAAGAAACTTTAACAGTAACTGTTCCAGCACCTTCTTTTGTATGATATAAAGCTGAATCGATATTCACAGTAGGAACAATAACTACTACTGGGATAATATCATTAATGCTTCTAGGTAATAATTGGTAACCGCTGTTTTTAGGATTAGATGCATCAAACTGACCACCTAAACCAATTACATCAAAACGACCAGTTATTGGTTGAGCAAATAAACTAACATCAGCATCAATACGAAGATCGATTGAATCTACTCCGTTAGAAATTCTTAATGTTGTTCCAGAAGCAGAATTTGCAAGAGTATCTAAAATCTCAGCGTTTTTATAAACAACTAAATTAGATTCTGTACTTTCATCAAGTTTAGTAAAGACTCTTGGCTTTCTCAAAGCATTCGCTTTAGATATAAGAATTATTGAGTCCATGTTTACTTGTGTTAAACCATTAAACTCTCCAACTTTTCCGTAAACTTTAACAGAGTCACCTTCTTCTGGTACTAATGAAATAATAGGAGGAGTTGATGCTCCTGCTCTGAATATACCTACACCACCTGTTGGGTCAATTAAAGTATATTGTAAACTAGTTGCAGAACCTTGCATGTCTACACCATAAACAATACCCTTAATGTATACTGAAGTATCTTTTAATACTGATACACCATTCACATCATTTACTCTTAATGCAGATATGTTTTTAAATTGAATATCATCATTTTTAATAGTAAGTGTGTAGTTAGAGTCGGTACTAATAACACCAGCATTAGTAATGTTACGAATGGTAAAGATTACCGTTTCGTCTATTTCAAATACATTATCATTTACAATAGGAATGTTAAATACTACTGTTGAATCTTTTCCACCTGGTATAGTAACAGTTTGTGTAGTGAAGCTATAGTCAGAACCAGCAACTGCAGAACCACCTTTAACTAATACGTCAAAGCTAGTTGCTCCATTTGTAGTTGCACCCATTGCCATTACACTAACAGCTGCAGTACCTGCATTTTCGTTTACGTTACCTGAAGTATTAATGAAATGTGCTACTAATGGTTGATCATTTTGTGGAATAGTAATTGTAATTATAGAGTCATTTCCAATAGTTGCATTGTTAGTAGCATCACGTAAAACCAAAACTATAGTCTCCCCATTTTCAGCAATTATATCGTTTAATACATTTGCTGTATCACTAACATTTGCACTTGAATTTGAAACAAAAGTATAAGTTGCACCTGCAGTAGAAACTCCAGTATAATCTGAACCATCAGCTGTTGATACTGATTTCACATAAACTTTAACGTTTGTTGCAGTAGCATTTGGATTTGTAATTCCTATATTTAAAATATGATCTGCACCTTCAGCTACTGTTGCTGTTAAAGGAGCAACAAAACTTACTACTGGATCAACAACGTCATTTGCTAGAATTGTTACGGTTAAAATAGAATCGGTTGCTAATGTAGACGAGTTCGTGTTGTTTCTCAAAACAAATTCAATAGTTTCATCTGATTCTTGAGTTACATCATCAATAATTGGGAAAGTAAAAGTTTGAGTTGTTGATGAATTTGCTGGAAACGTAACTGTTTGAGTAGTATATGTAAAATCATTTGTAATTATAGCAGATCCACCTTTTAATACAACATTGACATTAGTAGGATTAACACTAGTATTAAACATAGCTACTGAAACTGTAGCAGTACCTGCATTTTCATTAATTGAAACCGAAGTAGGATTAAATGATAAGGTAGGTGCTAAAGAAGTAACAGTATGTGAATTTAAACGGATAGTGTCTTTGGGTAAAACATCCCATTGAGTTGCACCAATTGTCCAATTAGTAGTTCCAACATAAACATTAGGTTTTCTAATTAATGTATAATCTAATGTTGTTCCAGATCCTACAGCCCAGAAAGTGCCTGGATCAGTTCCAATTGTTCCAATAACGTCAATTTGTGTTGAACCACTGAATAATCCAATTGCATCATCACCATTGTAAAATGTAACATTAGAAGTTGTATCATCAACAGCTAAAATAGAAACATTTGCAGCAGAATTGGCAATTACATAAACATCACCTGGAGCTAAATTTCTATTGGGTAAATAAAGTGTATTTCCTGCTATTGATGTACCATTAGCAAAAAGTCTTACAGAATAACCTGACATATTTATTGGAAGACTAGATGGGTTGTATATTTCAAGCGCTTTATTATTCGAAGAACCTTCTATATACTCTGAAAAAAACAATTCATTAGTTGGTGTTAAATTAGGTGTTGATTTAACATAAATTACACCAGTCATTCCTGAATGTGCTGTACAAAAATAATTAACTGTACCTGGAGTGTTCATAACAATTTTATAAGTAGATCCTAATCCTGCAGACCCATCTAAGGTTACTAGAGGAATAGTAGTACCATCAGCTGATTGAGTAGGATGAGAACCCGATACCCAAACAAATTTTATTGTATCTCCGACTGTACAACCTACAATTGCAGGTGTATACGTGTTAGTACTTGCAGGTCCAACCTGTATAGTAACTGTGTTTTGAGCCATAGTAATCGTTGAAACAAATGTTCCAATAATTAATACAGCTGTTGCTAGTAAATTTTTGATCATATATCTGTTAGTTAATATTCTTGTTAAAACATACAAAGATAAATATATGTATATTAAGTCGATGTTAACAAAGCAATATTGTAACAATTGTTTTTCCACAAGTTATCCCCAAAACTATTGCATTATGTAAATGTTGTCGAAACATATACATTTGCATTATGAACAGAGAATCACGAGCGCTAGAATCAGCCATAAATTCACAAGAAATTACAGGTTTAAATCTCACCATAACCAATAAAGTACTTAACAACCAAAGAGTTACAATAGAAGAGGCTATACACTTATATGAGCATGCAGATCTCGCTTTTGTTGGCTTATTAGCGAACCACATTCGTGAGCAAAAACATGGTGATTTTACCTATTTCAATAGAAATTTCCACATCGAACCTACAAATATCTGTGTATTTACCTGTAAATTCTGTTCATATTCTCGCTTATTAAAGCATGCTGATGAAGGTTGGGTATTGAGTAAAGAGCAGATGCTCGATATCATTCGTGCCTATAAAGATAAACCCGTTACCGAAGTGCACGTAGTTGGAGGTGTTCACCCTAAATTAACATTAGAATTTTTCTGCGATTTATTTAAATCCATTAAAGAACTTCGTCCAGATTTACACATAAAAGCCTTTACTGCAGTAGAATACGAATACATGTTCCGCAAAGCTAAAGTTTCTATAGAAGAAGGTTTGAAAATAATGATGGAAGCTGGCTTGGATTCTATACCTGGTGGTGGTGCTGAAATATTCGACGAAACTCTACGAAACGAAATATGTGGCGACAAAGCAACAACCGCTCAATGGTTAGAAATACATGAAACAGCTCATAAATTAGGACTCAAATCTAATTGTACCATTCTTTATGGTCATATAGAAACCTATGCTCAACGTGTTGACCATTTGAATCGTTTGCGTGAACTTCAAGACCGTACTGGTGGATTCAATACTTTTATTCCACTAAAATTCAGAAATCAAGACAATGAAATGTCGGATGTACCGGAAACTTCAGTCATTGAAGATTTAAAGAACTATGCCATTTCGCGTATATTTTTAGACAATATTCCACATTTAAAAGCATATTGGCCAATGATTGGTCGTTCTACAGCTCAGCTCTCCCTATCTTTTGGAGTAGATGATATTGATGGCACCATCGACGATACTACCAAAATTTATTCGATGGCTGGCTCTGAAGAACAAGTACCTCAATTAACTACTCAACAATTAGTGGAGTTAATATCTAATGTTGGTCGCCACCCAATAGAACGCGATACGCTTTATGGTGTAGTAACAGATTATAAAGATTACGATTTTACTCAAGATGAAAATCCTAATGGTTTTATAGAACTTCCTATTATAAACTAATCATGGAGCTGTACATCATTCGTCACGGTGAAACCGATTTTAATAAACGAGGGATAATTCAAGGACGTGGGGTAAATTCTGATTTAAATGATCATGGAATTTCACAAGCCCGTTCCTTTTACAAAGCTTACCATCATATCGAATTCGATAAAGTGATTACTTCTACATTAAAACGTACTCATCAAACCGTTCAATCTTTTATTGATAAAGGAATTCCATGGGAACAATATGAAGGCTTAGATGAATTAGATTGGGGAATTAATGAAGGTAAAGAAGCCACTAAAAAATTAAAAGATGATTTCTATTCACTAACTAAAAATTGGATGGATGGAAAAATTCACGATAAATTTCCAGGAGGAGAGAGTCCTGTAGAAGTGAATGAGCGCCAGGTTATTGCACTTAATAAAATCCTTAGCGAACAAGATCAAATTCAAAATGTGTTAATATGTATGCATGGTAGAGCACTGCGCTTGTTGCTTTGTCATATGCTACAATTACCACTTAATAATATGGATACTTTCCCTCATTCAAATGTTTCTTTATATCGTTTAAAGTATAATAATGGTATATTCGAAATGCTTGATTTTAATAATACCGATCACTTTCATGCCTAAACTTAAAATATCTATAGTTTCCTATTTAAACTCAAAAGTTTTTGTAAAGGGATTAATTCCGGATGCAAATGCGGAGTTTGATATTAGTTTAGATATTCCTTCTGTTTGTGCAACTAAACTTCAAAATAATACAATTGATATTGGACTAATTCCTGTGGCAATGATTCCCAATATTCCTAACGCCACAATCATTTCCGATTATTGTATTTCAGCTACTGGCGCTGTGAATTCTGTATTCTTACTATCGAATTCGGAAATTAAAGATATACATACCATTTATTTAGATGTGCATTCTAGAACATCAAATGCGTTATGTAAAATACTAGTAAAAGAATATTGGAATATAAATGTTGAATATAGAAACAGAACAGAAGATATCATTTCACTAAATCCTGGCGAAGCCTTTGTTTTAATAGGGGATAGGACCTTTGATCAAATTGGAAAATACTTAACTCAACTCGATTTATCTGAAGAATGGTTCAAGTATACTAACTTGCCTTTTGTGTTTGCAGCTTGGGTTGCCAATAAACCAATTACTGATTCTGAATTACTATCATTCAATGAATATTTAAAAAATGGCTTTAATCATCTTAACGAAGTTATCGAAGAAAACTATCTAGATTATTTTGATGTAGAAGATTATTTAAAATCAAAAATCGAATATAACCTTACCGAACAAAAACAAAAAGCAATCAACCTTTTCTTAGAAAAATTATCGAGCACACGAGCAAACTAGCACACGAGCAAACGTTCAAGACATAACTCTATCATTTCCTCCATTCTCGCTTCCGCATTTACACTAAATTCATTCGTAATTCTATTCGCTAAAATTAAAGAGATGGAAGTTGCCTCATGTCCGAAATACCTAGCTAATCCTAGTATTCCCGACGTTTCCATTTCGAAATTTGTAACCCGATTGCCTTCAAATGAAATCGTTTTTAATGCAGTTAATATGGAATCATTTTTATCACTCCATAAAAACCGACCTTGTGGATGATAGAAACCTTGACAAGTTGCAGTTGTACCTAGTAGCATACCTTCACCTAATTTTTCATTTAATAGGGTAGAAGAACTAACAATATTAGGCGTTAAAAAACTAAATTTATTTTGAAGAGAATTCATTACTATTTTCTGATAATCACTTTCAAATTTTGAATAATTAATAGGATAAAAATTCATTAATCCTTCTAGTCCAATTGCATATTCCGAAACCAACATCGTGTCAATTGGAATATCTTCACATAGAGTTCCACTTGTACCAAGTCGTATAATAGTTAATTTTCGGGGAGTAGCTAATCGCTCTCTTTTCTCTAAATCAATGGAACTTAAAATGTTTAATTCATTGAATACAATATCAATATTATCAGTCCCTATTCCTGTGGAAATCACCGTTATATGTTTAAACTTATATGTTCCAGTTATCGTATAAAACTCACGATTTCTCTTTTTTATTAGGATTTTGTCGAAGTGTTTAGCAATTTTTTCAACACGTTCTGGGTCACCTACAGTGATAATAAAATCAGCTAAATCTGTTGGCAATAAGTGTAAATGATACACACTACCGTCGTTATTTAAGATTAATTCAGAATCTGGAATCTTATTCATCTTTAAAAATAGTTATACTTTTGTGGATTTTATATTTTTTTATTCTTTTAGAATTTCATAACTTACCTCAACCAAAACTAAAAAAGATTGTATGCACAGAACATTCGACAAAATTCTCGTTCCGATGGATCTATCACCAACATCCATCCATGCTTTTAATCACGCCTCTTATCTTGCCAAACATTTAAAATCGGAAATACATTTATTACATGTAACCGAAACTACAACGGCAAATAATATAATCAATTCCATTTTTAAGAAAAAAGAAAATGATGGGATTAAAGACGCTAAAGTTGTTGAAGCTAAATTCGATGAACTGATTGCAGAATTGAATCAAAAATATGGTATTAAAGCCTATAAAAAATTCATGAATGGAACTGTGTATGTACAAGCCTTACATTATGCGAAGGAGATATCTGCAACTTTAATATGTATGGGTACACATGGCACTAAAGGTGTAGAGAACTTCATTGGTGGTTCGAATACATTCAGAGTAGTAAATCATGCTAAATGCCCTGTATTATCTTTACATGCAGAATCAGGTAGTAAGGGAATTAATGATATCATATTACCATTAGATAGTTCACGAGATACTCGAGAGAAAGTAGATGATGCTATTTATATGGCTAAATTATTTAACTCTACAATTCACGTTGTTGGGGTATCTACTTCTAGTGATAAAATGGTAATCAACAGATTAAAAGTAGTAACCAATCAAGTAGAAGAATATATAAAAGCAGGAAATATTAAAACAACAAGTGGATTTGAAACTGGTAAAAACTTAGCCACTTTAACGCTAGATTATGCAAAGAAAAAAGATGCTGACTTAATCATAATCATGACAGAGCAAGAAGCTGCTCCTGGTTTCTTATCAGGCCCATATTCTCAACAAATGATTAATGAGTCTAATATTCCAATTTTGAGTGTTCGTCCGAAAGAAAGAGAAACCTCCTTCGTAACTCCGTACTAATATGTACTAATATAGTTAACAACTAAGAAATTTAATTCAAATGCTGATCGGATCCGGTCGGCATTTTTTATGGGTAATTCCAAATACATGGTATAATCTAAATCGCTCTCTTGTTGAATAATTTTCAATTGATGTTCTTTCACAATCCTCATTACTACATTCATTTTTTCATAAGGGAATTGTATGGAAACTTTCTCTACAATATCTCGTGTAATGATGTTGTTTAAGGCGATAGCCTCAACACTGGCTTGTTTGTAAGCATTAATTAATCCTGGAACTCCAAGTAAAGAACCACCAAAATACCTGACTATAATAATACCGATATTGGTTAAATCATTCGATAAAATTACATTGTAAATGGGTTTCCCTGCTGAACCAGAAGGTTCACCATCATCATTCATTCTATATTGCGATTTATCGTACCCTATACGATAGGCATAACAATGATGAACGGCACTAGGATGTAGTATTTTCAATTCAATTAGCCATTCCTTGAAATCTTCTATTGAATATATTGGCTTGCAAAATGCGATAAATTTGCTTCCTTTTTCTTTGAATAATCCTTCGGAAACAAGCGTAATGGTTTTATATTCCGTATCAAATAACATTAGAAAAATAGATAATTAAAATAGATAATAGCGCTAAAATAATACCAATAGAATTTGTTCTGGAAATGCGTTCTCTAAAAACAGCTGCTGCAATCATCGAATTAAATAAAATTATTCCAATATTATTAATCGCAAATACAAAGGAGCTTTCCAATTGATTATTCGATAAAGCTTTCATTAAAAAATAGGTCGAAAAGAAATTAAACAAACCCAAAATCATTCCTGCAATTGCATCTTTTAGTGCAATTCGTTTTCGCTGAATAATTTTTTGAGTTAAGCCTATAACACCAGCAGAACCAAAAATACAGGCAAGAATAACAGAAAAAGGAACCTGTGTTCCAAAATATTCTTGTGAAACTTTTATACTCACATCTACAATTCCACTACCTACAAAAATTATTGCTGGTACTAATATAACCTTCCAATTCGGACGATGTTCTTCATCATCGGTCTTCTTCGAAGTAAAATATATGGCAATTAACGCCAGTACTATTCCAATGATTTTTATCAACCCATAACTCTCCTGATAATACCATATACCAAAAGCTAATGGAATGATAAGCGACATCTTTTGAGCAATGGAAACAACTACTAATCCTGAAGTCTTAACCCCGTAAGCAATCAAGTTGAATGTGGTTATAAACATGATTCCAAAGAGTAGAGTATAAGGGAACCATGATTCTTGGAAGAGGTTGATTTGACTAAAGGTATCCCAACCTAATATTATACCTGAGCCAGAAGCAAAAATGTAATTAATCGCTATGGCATTTGAATTATTGACTTCAAATCGTTCAAAAAATTTGAAGCAAATTGTTAAGGAACCCGAAAGTATTATAGAAATTAGAATAATAATCATATACGATGATAAATAAATAATTCATCATCACCTAAATCTTCTTTAGAGTCTAATAGACCATGCAATACAGGCGCTATAACTCCTTTACCTAAATCTATCTTCGAATGAAAGACACGTGCTTCATCCCATAAATCATATTGAATAAATTCGTTTATGGTATAAGCTCCTCCTTCAATAATTAAAGACTGAATTTCCATTAAGTACAATTGATATAGAATAAATTGCGGTACTAATCCATAAAAATCAATCTGTATGTATTGAATATTATCTACTTTTTCTGTTTTGTAATTATTAAACACAATGGTTTTAGAATCACTATTAAAAATATTTAAATCCTTTGCAAGCTTTAACTCTCTATCTATAATTACCCTTACCGGATTACTGCCAACCCAATCGCGTACTGTTAATACTGGGTTATCTACCATTACTGTTTTCGTACCAACCAATATGGCTTGTTCTTCAGATCTCCATTTATGGTTAAGCACTTTCGCTTCTGCTCCACTAATAGTAGTTCTAGTGTTTTCAGCAATACTGATAAACCCATCTTGAGATTCTGCCCATTTTAAAATTACAAATGGACGTTGTAAAGAATGGTAGGTGAAAAAACGTTTATTTACTTGATAACCTTCATCTCTAAGAACATCTTGAATAACTTCGATACCGGCTTTCTTTAACTTTTCAATTCCTTTTCCATTTACAGCACTAAAAGGATCAATATTTGAAATGACTACTTTCTGTAATTTGTGTTTGATGATTAAATCTGCACATGGGGGAGTTTTACCGAAATGTGAACAAGGTTCTAAATTCACATATAGCGTCGATTCTTTTAAGATCTCTTCTGCATTTGAAAAATTATCGACAACCTGATTAATTGCATTCACTTCAGCATGAGCTTTACCAAAACGCTCGTGGTAACCTTCTCCAACAATGGTATCGCGATATACAATTACAGCACCAACCATTGGGTTCGGTTGTACATTTCCAAGGCCTTGTTTAGCCAGTTGAAAACATTTACGCATGTATTTTTCGTGTGTATTCACTTCGTAAAAATAGGTTTTTTATTGTAGTTTTGAACATGTTTTCGAGAACAAGAACGGTAAAAGAGTCCTTTCAACACTTCCAACACCTTATATCTACTACTTATGAGGCCGATGAGGCAAGAAGTATTAGTCAAATGGTATTCAAGGAAATTTTGGGGTACAATACCATTCAACTCATACTAAATGAAAACGAACTTATGCCTGCGGCATTATTTGAGCAACTCGATCAAATTGCTTTTCTGATAAATGAAAATCAACCTATACAATATATTTTAGGTTATGAAGAATTCATGGGAATAAATTTTAAAGTTAACCCTGCAGTGCTAATTCCTCGTCCTGAAACTGAAGAATTAGTAGAATGGATTATTAAAGATTCAAAACTTCTTAATCACTTAAGCATCTTAGATATCGGTACTGGCTCGGGCTGTATAGCTATTAGTTTAAAGAAAAACTTACCCTTTGCTACAGTAAGTGCAATCGATATTTCAGACGATGCTTTAAAAACAGCTTCTCAAAATGCTAAGCAAAATCAAATTGAAGTTCACTTTTCTAAAGTCGATGTGTTGTCTCAATCGTTAACATCAACATATAATGTTATTGTAAGTAATCCTCCATATGTATTGGAAGCTGAAAAACTACAAATGCATCGAAATGTATTAGATTTTGAGCCATCAACTGCTTTGTTTGTTCCCGATACTGATCCATTACTTTTTTACAAACGTATTGTCAGTTTAGCCTACGTTCATTTAAATAGTGGAGGATGTTTATACTTCGAAATCAACGAATCGTTCGCAGAACAAACACTTGATCTATTTCCTGATAGTGATTGGTTTGAAAAGGAGAGTAGAAAAGACTTTCGAGGAAAAGATCGTTTTGTTAAAGCTAGAAAACGATAATTAAGATTTCTTTCTTCGTTTAGAGCGAGGATGAAAACTCGTAATCACTTCTTTTAGATAATTTCTGTCCAAATGAGTATAAATCTCCGTTGTAGTAATCGACTCATGTCCTAACATTTCTTGTACAGCCCTTAAATCAGCCCCGCCTTCCACTAAATGTGTAGCAAAGGAATGTCGGAACGTATGCGGACTAATACTCTTTTTAATGGAGGCTTTTACGGCTAAATTCTTAATGATGGTAAATATCATTACTCTCGTTAGTCGCTTACCTCTGCGATTTAAAAACAAAATATCTTCTTCGCCTTTTTGAACAGGTACATGTACTCGAATTTCATGTTGATAGATTTTGATAAATTTCTTCGCTGAAGACCCTAGTGGTACAAATCTCTCTTTATCGCCTTTCCCGGTAACTTTTATGAAATCAATTTCTAAAAAAATATCAGATATTTTTAAATTCACCAGTTCAGATACACGTAAACCACAAGCATACAGAGTTTCTAACATAGCTTTATTGCGCATACCTTCTGGAGTACCTGCATCAACAGTGTCTAATAATAGGTTGATTTCTTCTAAACTTAAAGTATCTGGTAATTTACGACCTAATTTAGGCGTTTCAATAACCGCTGAAGGGTCTATTTTCATTAGGTCTTCGAGCATTAAGTACTTATAAAATGCTTTTATACCCGACAATACACGTGCTTGAGAACTTGGTGTCATTCCAAGTTCATTTATCCATACCAAAAATTCTTTTATATCTTTGGACTTTACTTC
>CAJBVG010000209.1 GCA_903958995.1 uncultured bacterium
AATACTAGCGTAAGCACAGCACAGCGAATTGTTAACGTTTCTCCAAATCCTTTTCAAGACAAATTAACACTGAATGGAATTGATAGTAAAATTTGCACTTGGACTGTTTTCGATATTACGGGTAAAAGAGTTTATGAAGTAATTAGTGAATATAATAAGATGGAATTAGACCTTAGCTTTCTAGAAAAAGGAGCCTATATCTTAAAATCAGATTATTATGCTCCAGTTAAACTTCTAAAATATTAAGCTACATTTTCACAATCCTTTGCACTACATTACCCATTTTAATTACATAAACACCTTGAGTAAAATTAGATAAATCTATTGTTCCATTTTCAAGTATTTCTTTCATTAGAATTATTTTTCCTTGAATATCGCAGATGGTGATTTCTGTTTTTTCTTCTGGTGCTAATCCTTTAATGAAGATGATGTTGTTTGTAGGGTTCGGATAAATTTTAATGTTGCTATTTTTATATGGTGAAATTCCACTAGTAAATGAATCGCCAAGTTTTGCGATAAACACATCACTATAGCCAGCGTTGATTAATGTATCATTTCCAATAACAAGGTTAGTTGAGTAATACATGCCTGTCATAAAAATATTTCCAGCAGCATCAATAGCAGAGCTGTATGCTTGATCGTGATTTGTACCACCTATATTATAGGCTGTGATATTATTACCTGCTGAATTATATTTGACAATAAAAATATCATCATATCCAGCTGATGTTAAAGTTTTTGATCCGATACTAAGCGTAGGTGAATTAAATCCTCCGATAATAATTAGATTCTCATTGGAGTCAATCGCGATACAACATGCATACTCATAGTAACTTCCTCCGATATTGTTTGCCCATAGAACATTTCCCGATACATCGTACTTAACTACAAACATATCTGAATAAGCAACCTTAGTTAGTACGGTATTTCCAAAAATTATGAATGGAGAATGATAGGTGCCCGTTATAAAAATATTGCCTGTGGAGTCTGCACAAATATCAACAACTTTATCTAGTACTTCACCTCCTGCGCTTTTTGCCCAAATTGCACTTCCGTTTGCATCATATTTAGCTAGTAGTACATCATCATCATTACTTGCATTGGTTAGTTGGCTTGTTCCAATAGTGATGTTTGATGATGAAAATGATCCTGCAATTAATATGTTACCATTCTGATCGGTAGAAATACTATTAATTAATTCAGATTTTTCTTCACCCACGTGGTTGGCCCAAAGCAGATCTCCATTGGTATTATATTTAGCCATAAAAAAATCCCACTCGCCAGAATTGGGTAATGTTGTGCTTTCAATTGTTAAACTAGATGAAAAATAATTACCCGCAATCAAAATTTCCCCATTTGCATTAGTAGTAATTCTTTTCCCTTCGCAATAGGAATCGTTGCCTGCACTTCTTGCCCAAAGCACATTTCCATTAGAGTCGCATTTAGCAATGTAAATAGAGTTCGTCCCTGAGTTGCTAAGTGTATCCAATCCGAGAATTATTGTCTTCGCAGCAAATGATCCGATAATAAAAATATTACCACTCTTATCCGTTGTGATATCAGAAATATAACTAGAATCTATTCCTATATTCTTTGCCCATACCACAACCCCAACAGCATTAAGTTTTACAATATATAGTGAGTTTTGTTGTGAATTGGTTAAAGTAATGTTCCCAAATTTTATGCTAGGTGAATCAAAGTATCCAGCAGCCAATACATTTCCGTTTACATCAGAAGTTATACTGGTTCCATAATCAACGGAGGTGTCTCCCGCACTTTTTGCCCAACTAAAATCTAATCCTTGAGCAAGGGTAGATAGGCTGATAGAAGTGAAGAGAAAAAATGTGTAAATTATTTTCATTGTAACGTTGTAATTTCTGAATGAATTGGTGCTTCACAGAAATGTTATGACTAATTTACTTATTTAAAATAAGTATCAATAGAAATTCGAAATATTATCTGTTTTTGGGGTTAAATAAAAAGAATAATCGCACCAAAAAAAATCCCCGCTAATTTCTTAGCAGGGATTCAGTATAATAATTCTATAATTCTTAGAAGTTCCCTTGTAAGATGTTAATTAGATCAATAGCCCAC
>CAJBVG010000210.1 GCA_903958995.1 uncultured bacterium
AACTATTTTCGATTCCTCTTTTTTCGAATTATCGACTACTACAGCAGCTCCTTTCACATCAAAGCTAATCTCCATTTCGTCTGGAGGTAAGCATTGCTTATCGTCACAAACCATAAACTCTAAAGTGCCATTCACTTTAAAATCTTTTGCACTTGTTACTTTTATCTTTTGTTTGAATGTTGCATTGCCCTCAAAAAATGGAACCTTCATTCCAAATAACTCTTCATAAACAGTATGTGGTTTTGGAGATTCTTCTGTTTTACCAACTAGAGTAAATTCGTTAGATGACTTAAATTTAATGGTAGTTGGAATAGGTCCACCGTCACCCACAAACTGAGAATATAAATGCCAGCCCTTATCAATTTTCGCTGTGATAACTAAAGTTGCATTTTCAGTTCCGTTTTTTTCTACAGTGTATTTCCATTTTACTGGATTCTGTATTTGAGAATAACCGGAAAAACTAATAATGGCAATGAGTAACGATAAGATTATTTTTTTCATTTTGTGTTTGTTGAAAATTGATAAGATTTCAAAAATATCAATTTATTTTAAAGGATAAACTCTATTTCTTTGGTATCGAAGCTTTTTACTTCATTATTAATCATTAATTTCAGTCTTCCGGATGACTCTAGACCAATTATCTTAGCTTTTTGGACTGTTCCACCTATTCTGTAATCACATTCTTGCTGGTATCGGAATAATTTCGACAAGTATTTTTCTTTTAGATAGTCAAATCGTTTCGCTTTTAATAACATGTAATTCCACTCTAAGTGTTGAAAAAGAGAGGGTAACAAACTCGGTATGTCGAAATCTTTCTTTGCTATACTCTTCATTGAACACGGATTTGGTGCATCACTCTTAAACTCCACTTGATTTACATTGAGCCCAATACCGATGATACTAGTTTTTAAATGACTACCCATCAGCGTGTTCTCTATTAAGATGCCTGCAATCTTATAATGTGCAAAGTAAATGTCATTTGGCCACTTTATGTGTGACTTTTGTTGCAATGCCTCTTCTAAAAAGTCGGAAATGCCTAAACTAATAGCAATCGACAAATAAAATTGATCTTCTATCGTTAAGAAGTCTGGACGATAGAGTAAACTTAAGGTAATGTTTTTATGAGGTTCGGACTCCCAGAAGGCGCCTTGCTGCCCTTTACCATTACTTTGCTCATCTGCCATAATTACCGAACCCTCTTCTAATGGCTTGGAATTTGACAACATATCGGAGAGAACATTGTTAGTAGAACTAACACGGTCGAAATGAACAAGATTTTTACCTGTGAATAATGCAGACATAGTTTACTAGTAACGTATATTTTTTATTTTTGTGTAAATTAATCGCTTTTAATGCTTAGAAACAAACAGCTTAAACAAATAAGCAACCCAATTGAAGAATCAAAACGCATAGCCGAGGCCATCGTTCACGGTATGCAAGAGAAAAAAGGGAAAAATATCGTTAGTCTTGATATGAGAAATATCAGCAGTTCTGTCAGTGATTATTTTGTCGTTTGTCACGCCGATTCAACAACACAAGTAAAAGCTATTGCCGATTCAGTAGAAGATGAGGTCTTCAAAGCTTTGGGCGAAGAGCCTTGGCATAAAGAAGGTTTTCAAAACTCCGAGTGGATTTTGATCGACTTTGCTAGTGTGGTCGTGCATATTTTCAGAACAGAAAAAAGAGATCATTATGGAATTGAAGATTTGTGGGGAGATGCCGAAGTGGTAAGTTACCAGTCGGAATAAATTATAAAATGGAATTATATACAAATGGAAGATAATAAGAAAACCAATCAGGGAAACGAGAAAGACAAACCGAAGAGAGTTTTGCCTAAGCCGCCGAAATTTAATTTTTACTGGATATATGGAATTCTATTAGTTGGAATTATTGGTTTCAATTTAATGTATTCAGGAAATTCTGCGAAAGAAATTTCATACCAACGTTTTACGACCGAAATGTTATTAAGCCACGATGTTGAAAAACTACAAGGCTACCAACAAAATAATATTTATGTAATTGAAATTTATATTCAAAAAGATAAATTAAAAAACGATAAGTATAAAGATATTAACACGAACCAATTCCTTGCAGGTGCTGGTCCGCATTATTATTTTACAGAAGCAGCAAGTTCAGTAAGTGATTTGAAAGAACAATTACGTGAATTGCAAAAAGGCTTCCCACCAAATGAGCAAGTAAATATTCAGTTTATTGAAAAATCAAATTGGGGTAGAGATTTTCTATTAACATGGATATTGCCTTTAGCCATTATGATTGCTGCATGGATTTTTATCATGCGTAAAATTTCTGGTGGTGGCGGTGCAGGTGGTGGACAATTATTCAACATCGGAAAATCGAAGGCTACCTTGTTCGACAAAGAATCTCAAGTATCCATTACATTTAATGATGTTGCTGGTTTAGAAGAAGCAAAAACGGAAGTTATGGAAGTGGTTGACTTCTTAAAGAATCCTAAAAAATATACGGCACTTGGCGGTAAAATTCCGAAAGGTGTTTTGTTAGTAGGTTCACCAGGTACTGGTAAAACCTTATTGGCAAAAGCGGTTGCAGGTGAAGCACAAGTTCCTTTCTTCTCTTTATCAGGTTCTGATTTCGTAGAGATGTTTGTAGGTGTTGGTGCATCACGTGTTAGAGATTTATTTAAGCAAGCAAAAGAAAAAGCGCCTTGTATTATTTTTATTGATGAGATTGATGCGGTTGGTCGTGCGAGAGGAAAAAATCAAATCATGGGTGGAAATGATGAGCGTGAAAACACATTGAACCAATTATTGGTGGAGATGGATGGTTTCGGTACTGATTCGGGAGTTATCATTATGGCGGCAACAAACCGTCCGGATGTATTAGACCCTGCATTACTTCGCCCAGGTCGTTTCGACAGACAAATTGCAATTGATCGTCCGGATTTAAAAGGACGTGAACAAATATTTAAAGTGCACATGAAGCCATTAATATTAGCACCTGAAGTAGATGCTAAAAAATTGGCGGCACAAACTCCTGGATTTGCTGGTGCTGAAATTGCTAACGTATGTAACGAAGCTGCATTGATTGCTGCTCGTCGTGATAAAAAAGCAATCGACATGCAAGATTTTCAAGATGCTATTGATCGTGTGATTGGTGGATTAGAAAAGAAAAATAAAATTATCTCACCAGAAGAGAAAAGAATTGTTGCTTATCATGAATCAGGTCACGCTATTGCTGGCTGGTTCTTAGAGCATGCAGATCCATTGGTTAAGGTGTCTATTGTACCTCGTGGTATTGCTGCATTAGGTTATGCTCAATACTTACCGAAAGAACAATACTTATATACTACAGAGCAATTATTAGATAGCATTAAAATGACTTTAGGTGGTAGAGCTGCTGAAGAAATTGTATTCGGTAAAATATCTACTGGTGCACAAAACGACTTAGAGCGAATTACCAAATTAGCTTATGCTATGGTAACCATGTATGGTATGAATAAAAATGTAGGTAACGTTTCTTTTAACGATCCTCAAGGTGAGTTTGGGTTTGGTAAGCCATATTCAGATAAAACTGCAGAGATGATCGACATTGAAGTGCGTAACTTAATAAGTACGGTTTACGATGAAACCATTGCGATGTTAACCGAACACCGTGATGACTTAGAAAAAATTGCTCAGGCATTACTAGAAAAAGAAATCATCTTCCAATCGGATTTAGAAGAGCTATTGGGTAAACGTCCGTTTGATACTAGAACTACGTATGATGAGTTTGTGAATGGAGATGGTGCAGAGAACGCAGAGGAGACAGAGAACGCGGAGGTAGCAGAGGAGACAGAGAACGCAGAGGAGAAGGATGTAGTGGTGGCGGAGCAGATCCCCGACATTCTGAACGAGGATACGAATAAGGATATCTAATTTAATTTTTGAAAGGACGCATTAGCGTCCTTTCTTATTTTATTATTAAATTTGTGTTATGCGAGAAGCAACCCCTAAAGAACGAATGCTAAAGAAGATCAGAAAAGCACTGATCGAAAAGACGGAGAACCCTCATCCTAAATTGGAAGAAACAGGCCCAATATTTACCCAAAGCAATGAGTTATTAGAAATTCAGTTCGCTGAAGAATTCTCTAAAATTAATGGACAATTTTTATTTGCTGAAAGCAAAGAACAATGCATAGATGACCTCAAGCAAATTATTGCTGAGCGTAAATGGACAAACATATACTGCTGGGAAAAATCATTATTGGATTGGTTATCGGTTGATGGGCTTAGTTTAGAAACAAACGACACTTCTTTTGAAGAGGCGAATGTGGGTATTACCACTTGCGATGCTTTAGTGGCACGTACAGGTAGTATTATAATTACTAATGCTTCTGAAGCAGGAAGACGATTATCCATCTACCCACATATTCATGTTGTAATTGCCTACACTTCTCAATTGTGTAATGATATTGGTGATGCATTAAGGATCGTGCAAGAGCGTTATCCGAATAAAATGCCAACCATGATTAGTACAACTACGGGTCCGAGTAGAACTGCTGATATTGAAAAAACTTTAGTGCTTGGCGCGCATGGACCAAGAGAAATTTTTGTAATTCTGATCGACGATCAAGTATAATATGTCTGAAACTAAATCCATTTATTTCGCATCCGATTTTCACTTAGGTGTACCCGATGAGCAATCGTCGAGAGTACGTGAACACGCCATTGTGCGTTGGCTTGATTTTGTAAAGACAGATGCAAAGGAGATTTATTTAGTTGGTGATATTTTCGATTTTTGGTTTGAATACAATAAAGTAATTCCAAAAGGATTTGCAAGATTGCAAGGTAAAATTGCAGAGATAGTTGATTCGGGAATTCCTGTTTATTTTTTTACAGGTAACCATGACATGTGGATGTTCGATTATTTTGAGAAAGAATTAGGCGTTAAAATTTATCGCGATAATATCATTAGAGAAAACTTTGGTATGCGTGTGCTTATAGGGCATGGCGATGGTTTAGGCCCTGGCGATTATTCATATAAGTTTTTAAAGAAAGTATTTGCAAGTACTATTTGCCAGTGGTTGTTTGCTAGAATCCATCCGAACCTTGGTTTGTGGATTGCCGACAAATGGTCGCGTAGTAGTAGAATTGCAAACGATAGCAAAGAGAAGTTTTTAGGTGAAGAGCAGGAGTGGTTAGCGGTCTATGCCAAAGAGGTTTTGTTGAAAGAGCATTTTGATTATTTTATTTTTGGGCATCGCCACTTGCCATTAGAAATAAAATTAAACGATAAAAGCACTTATGTGAATTTAGGAGAGTGGGTACATCATCGTACATACGCACAGTGGAATGAAGATGGTATTGTGCTGAAAAAATTCGAAGCCTAAATGAAAAATATAATCCTGTTTCTATTCGCCTTGGTTCTTGGCAACGCAGTTCTTGCACAGGATGAAATTAAAATTGCAGAGGATGTATTGAGCTATAAAGCGGATCGCCTTGGCAATGTCTATTATATCGATTCTAAAAACGGGTTAAATAAATATGAGCCCGTTATAAAACGATATACTAGGTACGCGGATATGCGTAATGGAAAAATATCTTCTATTGATGTTACAAATCCCTTGCGTATTGTAGTGTTTTACGAAGGTCAATCTATTGCAAAATTTCTAGACATCAATTTAACCGAAATTAATTCATTCGACATTCGCTCTAATTATTCGGAAGGTTGGATTTCACTCACAGCCAGCTCGAATAATAATGGTTTGTGGATGTACGATAATGTGAACCGAAAAATTATTAAACTCGGAGAGCAATTTAATACTCAATTTTCTACTGGTGATTTGTATTTAGTATTATCAAAAAAATTAAACCCAAGTATGTTGGTCGAAAATGCCGATGAATTATTTTTGTGTGACACAAACATAGGTGTTTTTGTTTTTGATTTGTTTGGTGGATACAAACGAATGTTACCGACAACAACAGAAGAATATATAAAAATTGTTCAACCTTATGATCGCGCAAAAAACTATTCGGTCTTTTTACGCAGTAGAGCATTATATTATAAACTGAGTCCCAACAAGTAATCTAAAAGTTCCGAGTTTGTTCCATAATGGGAATATTTGTTTGGATAAAGGATTAAATTCATTGAGCGAAATTCGAAGTTATATTATATTGATTATTCCAAATGCCTATATTTTATTAGTGTTTTGGACTTTTTTTTAGTTTGTTGACCTGGCATTTTTGGCACGAATGGCATTGTATCCTCCTTCGGCATACATATTGTAAAATGTAGAATAGAGACGAGTAATGTAAATTATTAGCAACAACAACCTAATAATTAAATTTAACATTATGTACACGTTCATCACACTAAAACAATTAAGAGAGTTAAGGGGATTAACTCAACATTACGTTGCTACAAAAGTTGGAGTAACGCAATCTGCTTATTCTAAAATTGAAAATTTTGATTGTCATTCTTCGATAGACAATTATAAAAAAATTGCAGAAGTATTAGATGCAGATGCCAATCAAATCATAATGAATAAAATACAGGCCTTAATTCATATTAAAGGCAATGTAACCTTGGTAGATAGTGATACCGAAAAGAATATTCCAATGGTAGCCGATATCATTAATATTATTCGCGAACACGAATATTTATTAAGTCGTTTAGTTTATCAGAATGCTAACCCTAATGCAGCACAAGCTTCTATTTAACTTGTACTGTTTGTATAGCATGTGGTTCGATAGCAATGCTTACCGATTGATTATTTAATATAAGATTGTATTGGTAAGCATTATCAGATTTATTTAATACCACAACTGCAATACTTTTATCGGTATTTTCAAACGCTGTAGCACTTACCGAACTTCTGCTCGTTGCGCAAGAAATTCTTTTAGCACCCGGGCGAATAAATTTTGAAAAATGTCCTAAGTAGTAAAATGCATTCGTATAAATAACTTGATCTGTTTTAGTATCTAAGTGAACAGGAGCGAAGCAAAAATTCTGCACATGGTTGGGTCCACCTGTTTCATCTAAAAATATATTCCAATCTGTCCAACCAACTACACCATTATTAAAATCTTTAATCATGCTTGTTGCATA
>CAJBVG010000211.1 GCA_903958995.1 uncultured bacterium
GATAATATGTTAATGCAATATGTTAATATGTTAATGGGATAATATGTTAATGCAGATTATAATTAACATATTATCCCATTAACATATTAACATATTAGAATTTAAGGTGTCTTACGGTTTGGCCGCCATTAATGAGTTGTTCAAGTGATTGAATACCGATGTTCAAATGTTTCTCTACGAACATTGAGCTTACTTTTTTATCGCTCTCGGTTGTTTTAACGCCTTCTGGGATCATTGGTTGATCGGAAACGAGTAATAAGGCTCCTGTAGGGATTTCGTTCTTAAAGCCCGTTACAAATATCGTTGCCGTTTCCATGTCAATTGCCATGGCTCTTACTTTTTGTAGATATTCTTTAAATTCTTCATCGTGCTCCCAAATTCTACGATTGGTGGTATAAACAGTGCCTGTCCAATAATCTTCACCATTATCACGAATAGTTGTAGAAATTGCTTTTTGAAGAGCGAAAGATGGCAATGCCGGAACTTCCGAAGGGAAATAATCGTTTGATGTTCCTTCACCTCGTATTGCTGCAATTGGTAATATCAAATCTCCAATTTCATTTTTCTTTTTTAATCCACCACATTTACCTAAAAACAAAACTGCTTTCGGCGAAATTGCACTTAACAAATCCATCACTGTTGCAGCCATTGCACTTCCCATTCCGAAATTCAAAATAGTAATACCATTGGCCGAAACCGATTGCATGGGTTTATCTTGTCCAATAATTGGTACATTATATTTCTCAGAAAATAAGGTTAAGTACCCTGAAAAATTAGTTAATAGAATATACTCTGTGAAGTCTTTCAATTCCCTTCCAGTATACCTCGGTAACCAGTTCTCTACAATTTCTTCTTTCGTCTTCATGGGTTAATATGCTAGTATGCTGATATGCTAATTCGTTAGTTCGTAAATTCGTTAGTTCGATAATTCGAATTAGGCTACTTTTAGTTTACGCACTTCAGATTTTTCGAATTTCTGTTTCGCGTAAGCTAAGTCGACATTTAATTTTTTAACGGATTTATCAGATGGCATTTCGAACATTGCATCAATCATGATGGCTTCCATAATAGAACGTAATCCTCTTGCGCCTAATTTGTATTCCATTGCACGATCAACAATAAATTCTAATACATCTTTTTCAATAGTTAATTCTATTTCTTCGTATTCAAATAGCTTTTGATATTGTTTTACGATAGAATTTTTAGGCTCAGTTAAAATACTGATTAATGTCTCGCGATCTAATGGATTCAAATGAGTAAGCACTGGCATACGTCCAATTAATTCAGGAATTAAGCCAAAACTTTTTAAATCCTGCGGACTAACGTATTTCAATAAGTTTTCTTGATCAACGCGTTCTGTTTTATTTTCGAAATGATAACCGATCGATTGAGTTTGAATTCTACGTGCAATTTTTTTATCGATACCATCAAATGCACCACCACTTATAAATAAAATATTTTGAGTGTTAATTGGTATCATTTTTTGATCAGGATGTTTTCTTCCACCTTGTGGGGGAACGTTAACAATTGTACCTTCTAAAATTTTAAGCAACGCTTGTTGAACACCTTCACCAGAAACATCACGAGTGATAGAAGGATTATCGCTTTTACGAGCAATTTTATCAATCTCATCGATGTACACAATGCCACGTTCAGCTGCTGCCACATCATAATCGGCAGCTTGTAGTAAGCGAGTTAAAATACTTTCCACATCCTCTCCTACGTAACCAGCTTCGGTTAAAACAGTAGCATCAACAATACAAAAAGGAACATGCAATATTTTAGCAATAGTTCTTGCTAATAATGTTTTTCCTGTACCGGTTTCTCCTACAACAATGATGTTAGATTTTTCAATCTCTACTTCATCATCGCCTTTTTGTTGAGCAAGTCGTTTGTAGTGATTATATACGGCAACAGAAAGTATTCGTTTTGCATCATCTTGACCAATTACATATTGATCAAGATGAATTTTTATATCAATTGGTTTTGCAAGATTTAAGCTAGAGCTTAACGTGTTTGCATTGCGTGCTGTTGCTTCTTCTGTTAAAATAGTATTCGCTTGTTGAATACATTTGTCACAAATATGCGCATCAATTCCAGCAATTAATACGAGTGTATCTTGCTTACTTGAGCCACAAAAAGAGCAACGGATTTCACGATTTTGTTTTGCCATTTTATTATTTATCAGTTTTGGGTGCTGCAGCTAAAATCTCATCAATCATACCAAATTCTTTAGCTTCATGAGCAATCATCCAATAATCACGATCTGAACATTCCCAAACTTTTTCATAAGTCTGACCAGAATGTTTAGCAATGATATCGTATAGTTCTTTTTTCAATTTACCAATTTCGCGAGCGGTGATTTCGATATCTGATGCCTGGCCTTCTGCTCCACCTAATGGTTGGTGAATCATAACACGTGAATGTGTTAATGCCGCACGTTTACCTTCCTGACCAGCACATAATAATACTGCAGCCATAGAAGCAGCCATACCAGTACAAATTGTTGCTACATCTGGCGTAATAAATTGCATAGTATCATAAATACCTAAACCTGCATACACTGACCCCCCTGGAGAGTTGATGTAAATTTGAATATCCTTTTTAGCATCTGTTGATTGTAAAAACAACAATTGTGCTTGAATAATATTAGCTACACTATCATAAATAGCATCACCCATAAAAATGATACGATCCATCATTAAACGTGAAAACACGTCCATTTGAGCCACATTTAATTGTCTTTCTTCGATAATATAAGGGGTAACATTACCCGGAACCATTCTATTTTCTACACGAGAGATGAAATTATCAACTTGAATACTATTGATTCTGTGATGCTTAACCGCATAATTGCGAAATTCTTTTTTATCTATTTTCATATTGGTACTTTTTCATTTTATAACGTAGCAAATTAAGGTATTGTTTTGGATTTTACAATACTCGTAGTTCGTATCTCGTATTTCGTAGATGGTAATTGGTAACTGGTGAATAGTAACTGGTGAATGGTAATAAAAAAAGGAGCCTTATTTATAAAGACTCCTTAATATTTTAAATTTACCAGTTACTAGCTACCATTCACTAGCTACTAGAATTACTTGATTTCTAGAAACTTATTATAATCAATTTCCTTCTCATCTAAATTGATGATGGTTTTTAAAAGATCGAATACTCTTTGGCTTCTAACTTCTTCGTATAAGCGATTTGCTTGTTCTCTATTTTGTAAGAAGTTCATTGCGTATTGTGCTAATTGCTCTTCCGATAATGGTTGAGGGCTATACATTTTGAACTGTGCATCGATACGTTTTTTGGCTAATTCAACAACTTCTTCAGGGTTGATTTCCATTTTATTATCGGTGATGATTTTATTAGCGATTAAAGTCCATTTAAGGTTCTTTGCGAAATCATCATATTGTTCAGCAATTTGAACATCGTCCATGTTGTTTTCGTTGCTTGCTTTCAACCATCTTTTCAAGAATTCGTTTGGCAATTCTAAATCGAATTTCTTAACTCCATATTCGTAGATGTCTTGTTGAAGCTTACGATCAGCATTATCTTGCATAATGCCAATTAATTCTTCTTTCATTTTTTCGATAAATTCTGCTTCAGTACTTACTGAACCTTCACCATAAATTTTATCGAAAAATTCTTGATTCATATCTGCTTCTTCGATACGGTTTACATTCTTAACCGTTAAACGGAAATTCGACTGTAAATCCTTCGCTAAATCTTCGTCGATGTTTAACAAATGAGCGATACGATGAGCATCTTTCTTATAAGCTTTTTGTAAGTCAAGATCGATAGTACTATCTTTCTTTAATCCTACTAAAGATTTCTTAATTTTTTCGTCTTCAACTAAGTCTAAACGAACAGATGCCGTGTTAGTAATACCACCCTCGAAGATTGAACCATCTGGTGATAATTGAGTTAACTCAGCGTATAACACATCATCAATTTCAGCAACTTCTGGGTTAGTCATTTTACCGTAGCTACGGCGAATGTTTTTAAGGCGGCTTTGAAGAGTTTCCTCATCAATTCTAACCTTGTAATACGTTACTTTATCTTTTGCAGAAAATGATTCTTTCACTTCTGGTGCAAGTCCCATTTCGAATGAAAACTCAAACTCATCAGCAAAATCCCATTTCGGCTCGTAACTATCGTCGGTTTTTGGTAAAGGTTGGCCTAATACATTAAGATTTTGCTCAGTAATGTATTGGTTTAAAGAATCCGACAATAATTTATTGATTTCATCAACTAGGATGCTTTTACCGTATAATTTTTTAATGTGCGAAGCAGGCACCATTCCTGGGCGGAAACCTGGCATACGAACTTTTTTACTTTGCTCTTTAATGGCTTTTTCTACTTGATCTAAATAATCAGCTGGTGCTAATTTAATTTTAACAACCGCATTTAATTGATAAACGTTTTCTTTTGTGATATTCATATTAACCTATTTTTTAAACTAAAACGCTATATAATATAGCCCATTTGGGCTGCAAAGGTAGTGATTTTGAATGAAATTGTATATAGATGAATAAAATAGATGAAAAGTGCTTTTGGGAATGAAAAGTAGGGCTTTAGAATGAGTTCAACATTAACATCGAACCCCAATCTCGTCTGAGGACGAGACCAGATCCTAATTCTGAAATAATGTAAAATGAAAAAGCCCTGCGATGTGCAAGGCTTTTTATGTGCGGAAGAAGGGACTCGAACCCCCACGCCGTGAAGCGCCAGATCCTAAGTCTGGTGCGGCTACCAATTACGCCACTTCCGCGTACTCTAACTATTCAAAATCTTAGGAATCACTCATTGAATAGGATTGCAAAGGTAAAATTAATTAGAGAATTTGGGAAATATATTTTAGAATAGCTTAACTATTTGATTTCAAGGAGATTTTTAAAATAATCCGCCGATTTCAATAGTCGTGAACCGTACCAGCTAAACATTTCTCCATCAACAAGCTGTACTTTAGCTAGAGGCCACATCATACCTAATTCTTCAATATGCTTTTCGTTAAATGGAAAGGGTTCTGATGATAAAAATAAGCGGTCTGGGTTCAGTTTGCTAATCTCATCGATTAGGATTGTTGGATAACGACTACCTACTGTTTCAGGTAAATCTTGACAAATATTATAATAACCGATTTTTGTAAGCAAATGGTCAATAAACGTATGTGTACCAGCTAACATGGTTGGGTTTCTCCAAATAAAATAGGCAATACGTTCGTGGGTTGGTTTTAAATTTACCTCTAATTCTGCGAACGAAGATTTGATTCCGTCAATGATTTTTTGCGTTTTCTGTTGCTTTTGAAACAATTCTCCTAGCCTACTCATCATTTCATAAGCATCATCCAGTGTGTAAATATCACTAATCCAAACAGGAACTAGTTTAGCTAATTCATCAATTTGAGCTTGTGTATTTTCTTCTTTATTGGCTATAATTAAGTCTGGCTTTAACGCTAGAATATTTTCGATAGATAGGTTTTTGGTTCCACCAACATTGATTTTATCTTCCACCTTATCTTCTGGGTGAATACAAAACTTTGTAATGCCAACAATTTGTTCATCCAATCCAATATCAAACAAAAACTCCGTTTGTGAAGGAACTATAGAAACTATTCTGCTAGGGATATTTTCAAATTGAAAAGTATTTCCTAATTGATCGGTTGTGGTAATCATTATTTTGTAAGTTCAAAAGCAATGTTACCTAATTCGAATTTTAATAAACGATTAGGGTACTTCGCCTCGAAGGTATACGTATTTTGCTTATTGTCATTTAGTTTAACCGTAACTGTCGCTAAATCATTAGCCATCACTACAGAAACTTTAGCATGGTAAATTAAAAAGTTACCTGCGCCATCTGTTAATTGCGACTCTAACACATCTACATTAAATGCTGTAGAATCGTTTAATTTCAAGGCTCTCAAGCATACAGGCAATTGATCTTCAAAGAATACATCTTTTGGAAACACTTTGTCAGAAATTCCTTCTTTATCCTTATATGAATCATATTTTAACGTGATCACACTTTTTTGATTGAAGTATGATTTATGTGTTATCCCCCATTGGTGTTGAGTTGAACTGGTCATTTTGTGTAAAACAAATGGGTTCATGCAAAGTGTAGACAATTGAGCTAAATAAGTTGTATCTGAACTTGCAATAGTTTTACGAATTGAAGTATTTAATACTTTATATAAATCTGGGCGAGCAGTGGTACTTGTTTTTACATTGAACTGATCGTTGAAGGTTTCCTTACGAGTTGCTATGGTAAACGAAACTGGGTTAGTTCCAGTAGTTGAAGTATAGGAAGATGTTTCTGTTCCAACAGAATCCCAATAGGCATTTTCTGCCCATGTTTTATTGAAATTTTGATGAATGGCATTAAAGTAAGTTTGGCGACTATCAAACTCTTTTTTTGTTTTGCTTTTTGCAAATTGTATAGAAAACCAAATAGCGAACAACACGGCTATAACTCCTATTCCTGCAATAACTTTGGTTGAATTATCAAGTACTCTCTTTGCTTTTTCGTTTCTATCAGTCATGCGGCAAAGATAGGTACTAGAATTGAGATTTTAGATATGAGATATAGGACATGGGACTTATGACATGGGATGCTAGACTAGATTAATATGTTAATATGTTAATGGGAGAATATGTTAATGGACACTGGACAAGATTAATATGTTAATGAGGGAATGTGTTAATATGTTAATGGACTTGGGACATGAGACACTGGACAAGACCAATATGTTAATATGTTAATGGGAGAATATGTTAATGTACTCTGGACACTGGAAAAAAGACTTGGGACATGAGACACTGGACAGTAGACTCTGGACAAGAGACGCTGGACTCTGAAAACTAAACAAGATTAATATGCCAATGGAAAGGGACACAAGATTTAGAATTTAGAATTTAGAATTTAGAATTTAGAATTTAAAATTTAAAAATCGGGATTTAGAATTTAGAATTTGAAAATCGGGATTTGAAATCGGGACAGTGCATCTACCAATTCCTATTTCTAATATCTTTTTATGAGTTTTTGAGTAATTTTCGGATACTTTTTCAAATTTTCAATATACTCTCTACTCTTCATCCTTTTTATATGATTCTCAATTTTTCTTGCTACAAAAATATTTTCCGTTTCAATTAAATGATAGAGTATCCAATCATCAGTTTGTGTAGTGTAACTAGATTTGAACTCTTTTTCTCGATGATATTTGATTCGTTGATCAAAATCTTTTGTACTACCAATGTAATACTTATCTAATTCTTTGGAATATAATATATATACAAACCCACTCATCCCTCTATTGTATAATTTTTCAAAATAAAAAAAGGGAAGCTATGCTTCCCTTTTTAAAGTACCCAGCGCCGGAGTCGAACCGGCACGGTTTCCCACAGGTGTTTGAGACCAGCGCGTCTACCAATTCCGCCAGCTGGGCATACTTTTTTTTATTTATCCAGCGCGTCTAACATCCCGATGGCTATCGGGACCGCCAGCTGGGCATACTTTTTTTTATTTATCCAGCGCGTCTAACATCCCGATGGCTATCGGGACCGCCAGCTGGGCATTGATTTGTCTAAATCAGGTCGCAAACTTATTCAAACTATCTTTAATTCGCAACAAATATTTTTTTCTGTACCAAAGGTCCTTTATAGTCAGCAGTATACTCGAATCATTTGCTGCATCATACTGCTTAGCAAGTGAGCTTATTTGATCAAGCAGGTCATTTTCGATGATAGATGCTTGATTTTTCAATGCAATCAACTTATCGGGATTGGGTTCGAATTCGAGTTCCATAATCTCTTCGTTGATATCCATCATCTCCATTAAAAACTCTGGAGGCAAGCTATATTTTTCATCGTCGGTAAGAACCTTATTAAGTTTTAATAGGTACTCTAATCGGGTATTCAATGATTTTAAAACGAAGTATGCTTTGTTATTATACGTAGAGAGTTCCAACATTTTTTGCTGTTCATCTTCTGATTTCAGTGCATGAAAATCGGGATGAAAATCTTTACTGTGTTGATAGAATAGCTTTTTCAGCAATTCCTCATCAATAAAGAAAGCAGGTTGAATAGTATAAAACTCGAAATAATTCATTGAAGTACTTTACTTACTTAACAAACAATTTCCACAAATCGTTTCCGAAAGCAAAAACCATTAAAGCAATTAAGATAAAGAAACCTACCATTTGAGCACGCTCCATAAATTTATCGCTTAGTGGTCTTCCTATAGCCATTTCGATTAATAAAAACACTGAATGACCACCATCTAAAGCTGGTATCGGTAAAATGTTCATAAAAGCTAAGATCATTGACAATACTCCGGTTAGTGTCCAGAATTTTATCCAATTAAATGTTGATCCATATATTGATGCAATTCCGATTGGACCTTGAATCGCTTTAGTAGCCTTCACTTCTCCTTTTACTACTTTAGCCAAACCTTTAACATTATCTGTTAATGTAGTCCATGCTTTGTTAATACCGATAGGTAGTGCTTCAAAGAATCCATAATCAATATGTTTCATTGAGAATTCAATCTTCGGCGCAAAACCGATAGTGCCATCTTCTGAAACTTGAGTTGGAATAGCTACTGTATCTGTACCTCTTAGTACTTTAAAATTGATTTCTTTTGATTTGTTGTTTTGTAAAAATACACGCAATTCATCCATATACATTACTGACGTATCGCCTACTGCAATTAGATGATCCCCTTTTTTGAGTCCAGCTTTTTCTGCATTATTATTCGGGATAATGCTGTCGATAACTGCCAATGTACGCGGTAAATCATCAATGTAATTACTTCTTCCTTTATCAGATATTTTCTCAATAAAATTAGATGGAATTCTAATTTTTATAGTTTCATTATCTCTAAAAACATCTAAGACTCCAGAACCTAAAACAATTTCTGTACTCCACAAATCACTATATTTTTCAAGGGGTTTGCCATTGATAGCCATTACCTTATCCCCTGTTTTTAGTCCAATTTCTTGCGCTAAATCATAGGCTACAATACCATATTTAGCTTCGGCATTTGGGATATAATTATCGCCATAACTAAAAGTAAGCATCCAAAAAATGAATGCACCTAAAATTACGTTAACAGTAACACCACCAAGCATTACGATTAATCGTTGCCAAGCTGGTTTAGAACGAAATTCCCATTCTTGTGCTGGCTGTTTTAATTGCTCAGTATCCATTGACTCATCAATCATACCGGCAATTTTTACGTAACCACCAAGTGGTAACCAACCTAATCCGTATTCAGTATCTCCTACTTTAAAGCTGAAGAATTTAAATCCCCATGCATCAAAGAATAAATAAAATTTCTCTACTTTAATTCCAAACGCTCTTGCAGCAAGAAAATGCCCAAGTTCATGCAAAATCACCAAAATCGATAAGCCCGCAATAAGTTGGGCTGCCATAATTAATCCATTCATATCTATAGTTCTAAGTATTGAGATGTTAGATATTAGAAACTCAATATCTGCTCAATTCCTATTTTTTTTTATTTTCTATTATAAAACTCGCAATCAAACTATTTCTAAAATCTCAATTCTCAATTCTGGGAACTAAAC
>CAJBVG010000212.1 GCA_903958995.1 uncultured bacterium
AGGATGGAAACCTACCTAAATGATATTACTAATCGAAGTCATATTGAGAAAGTAGATTTTATACGTGCAGACTCTAAAAAAGGTTTCAATGATGTTTTATACACTTATTTGGTAAAAAGACAGAAGTCTTTGTAGGATAGAATATTACTCCTTACGTAAGTAGAATTAATGTTTTGATAAGTTTTTATGTAACCCTGAGTGCCCTTTTTACGATTAACAAGGTAAATAGAAAACCCAAAATTGTTAATCAATATAAACTACTCAAAGGACATGAAAAAGTTTTACATCCTACTTGCACTATCAATCGTATTTATTTTTAATTCGACAAATTCGATGGCACAATCTGCCGACACTGTTTGTGTGAACTCAACATTAGTTCCTTATAGTGTAACCAATACTGTTGGTTCATCTTATGCTTGGACATTATCAGGTGGTGGAGCACTAAGTGCTGCTACAGGCCACGCAATCACCGTAAATTGGGGTGGAGTTGCTGGTACATACAACTTGCAAATTCAAGAAACTTCATCAACAGGTTGTGCTGGCGATCCAGTTGCATTGAATGTTGTAGTTATTCCATTAGCTACTGCAACTATATCTGGTAACTCTTCTATGTGTTACAATGACCCTAATCCTATTGTTACTATAAACTTAACTGGCGTTGGTCCTTGGACTTTCAGTTATACTAATGGTACAACAGTGAGTACAGTTACTAACCACGCTTCGAATAGCTTTACGTTTAATCCAACTCCAACTATTCCACCAGCAGGAACAAGTGCAGCTACTACAACTTATAGTTTAGTTTCGGTGAGCAATAAATTCTGTTCAGGTACAACTAGTGGTTCTGCAGCAATAACTGTAAATCCAAAACCAGTTACATCAGCAATTATTCACTAATTCGTATCAATCACTTAATAAATAGACCCGCGCTCTCTCTGACTCTATTTAAAAATATAACCAATGATTCGAATCTGGAAAATATGTTTATCCATGATTGTGGGGATGCTTTGCTCAAACATCGCCTCCTCACAAACAGCGGATACTGTTATTCTGGGTCAGACAGAAGTTAACTACAGTATTACTCCAACATCGAATTCAACTTACCAATGGTTTATAATCGGAGGTGAAATTAAAACAGCAAGCACAGGTACTTCGGTAGTGGTTGATTGGTTTGCTAATGAGCCTATCAATAGAGTAGGTGTTCTAGAAACCAGTGCACATGGTTGCAAAGGTGATACCGTATGGCATGATTCTGAAAACGGTAGAGTGATATTCCCTTATATTTTCGGAAAACGTTTGGTGTGCGAAGGTGCATTTGTTTCACTTTATGCTTCTGCTTCCGATTCAGTTTACAAAGACATCTATTACAAATGGTCAACTGGTGAAACATCACAAAACATTTCTTTGAATGTATTTAAGAAAACTGATCTGTATTGTGTTGTATATTATAATGGTGACGCAGTTGATACTGCATTTATCACTATTAATGTATTAGCAGTTCCTAAGCCAGAGTTTTCTTGGACTCCATTATTTCCTAAACGTGGTGATGAAGTAACTTTCAATTTCAAAAACTCAAATAACTTTGATTACAACTGGATAGTAAACGGTGTGATAGATAGTTTGAGTGGATCTATCTTTAAAACTACATTTGATTCAGTAGGCGTAAACAAAGTAGGACTATACATGAAAAATGAATTAGGTTGCGATAATACTAAAACCTATTCATTCAATATCGAAGGCGATTATCCATTCCATATTCCAGATGTATTTAGTCCGAACGGCGATGGTAAAAATGATGAGTTATTTATTGAAATCCCTGAAGGTCTAAAATCATTCGAATTAAGAGTGTTCAACAGATGGGGCCAAATCATTTACAAATCAGATCTACTTGAAGATGTAACCTGGGATGGTAAATTCGGAGGACAAGTAGTTGCCGACGGAGCTTATGTTTATCAAATCGTAGCGTACTCTACTCAAAACAGATACTTGTATCAAAATGGCACAATCTCTATCGTGAAATAAAATTCAATTATAGATTTTCTTTCGAAATTTCATCAATAGCTTTTACAATTACAGAGCATGCGATTTTAATCTCAGCTTCTGTAATTATTAATGGTGCTGCTATTCTCATGGCATCCGCACAATGCAAGAACCAATCTAAAATAATGCC
>CAJBVG010000213.1 GCA_903958995.1 uncultured bacterium
ATAAACCTGCAGCAGCTGATAAAATAAAATAACCATGAGCAACTCTTCCTTCGAAAATTGTACCGTCTAAAGAAGTCGCATCTGTATGTGCATAAAAATGATCCCAACTTACATTAGAAAAATTCACAATGTCGGCTTCGGTCACTGTTCTCTTTGCAGTAACCACTGTTTCTCCGACTTCAATGTCTTCAAAATGTTTACGGAACACGTGTACATCTTTTTCTTGTTGATGTCCGCCATATTGATATTGATTTGTTACCGCAGTAAGCGTAGTTGGTGAACCTTGTATTGCTGTACGTTGCATGTAATGCATCACTCCTCGTTTTCCACCCATCTCTTCTCCTCCACCTGCTCTACCCGGGCCACCGTGTGTAAGTAATGGCATAGGTGAACCGTGTCCAGTACTTTCTTTAGCACAATTAGCATTTAAAATTAATATACGACCATGATGAGACGCAGCACCAATAACAAAATCTCTAGCTACTTTATCATCAGCCGTAACAATTGAGCATACTAATGAACCTTTACCTAGTTTTGTTAATGCAATCGCATCCTCTAAGGTATCATATGGTAAGATAGTACTTACTGGTCCGAAGGCTTCAATATTATGGCAATCAGTTTTATTAAATGGATCGTTATTAAAAAATAAGATAGGCGACATAAATGCTCCTTTCGTAGCATCAGCACCCATCAATTCTACCTTATCTAAACTACCAAAAACTATTTCTTGAGATTTCATTAATAGTTTTACATTTTCAATCACATCGTGTAATTGATCTTTACCGGCCATTGCTCCCATGCGAACACCTTCAACATTTGGATCACCAATAGCAGTTTTCGCTAAACGTTTACCAATTTCAATTTGTACATCTTCAACAAAAGCTTTTGGAACAATAATTCTTCGTACAGCAGTACATTTTTGTCCAGCTTTAATCGTAATTTCTTTACAAACTTCCTTAATAAATAATTCAAACTCTGGTGTACCAGGTTTTGCATCTGGCCCTAAAACACTAGCATTTAAAGAATCCGCTTCTAAATTAAAGGGAACTGATTCTGAAATAATTCTAGGATGAGCTTTTAATTTCATTCCAGTAGATGCAGAGCCTGTGAAAGTTACAACATCTTGATTTGTTACCGATTCTAAAATTCCATTTGCTGATCCGCAAATTAATTGCAAAGCACCTTCTGGTAATATTTTTGATTTTACAATTTCTTTTACCACAACTTCAGTAAGGAACGAAGTTACTGTTGCAGGTTTAACCACAGCAGGCACACCTGCTAAAAAGTTAACTGCAATTTTCTCTAACATTCCCCATACAGGGAAGTTGTAAGCGTTAATATGAATGGCAACACCTTCTTTAGGCACACAGATGTGGTGCCCTATAAATGTTCCGTTTTTAGATAGATTTGCAGCATCACCATCTACATAAAAAGTTTCATCAGGGAATTGTCTACGCAAACTAGCATAAGCAAATAAATTCCCGATACCACCTTCTATGTCAATCCAACTATCTATACGAGTTGCGCCAGTTGCCCAACTAATTTTATAGAAGTCTTCTTTCTTAGACAATAAGTGCATCGCTAATGCTTTCAACATTCTACCACGTTCATGGAATGTCATTTTTCGCAATGCTGGACCACCAACTTTACGAGCATAGTCGAGCATAATTGTAAAATCTAAACCCGAGCTGTCTGCTTCATAGATAGCTTCTCCAGTAATGGAATTATATAATGTAGTTGCTTTTCCAGTTCCTTCTACCCATTTACCGGCAGCATAATTTTGTAATTTTTGCATAATTGATTTTGATATTATGGTAATGTTACTGTTCCACTTTTTGTATACCAAAGGTGATATTCCGCTACGAGTCTCCCTGCTTTAATTGCAGGATCTTCTTCTACTCTTGCTTTTGCCTCTTCGATTTGATTTTGAGACATAATTAATACTCCTTTTATTTTATTTTCATCTTCGAAAGGCCCTGCCATAAGAAGCATTCCTTCTTGATACATACTTGTTAGGTGATCTAAATGTCCTTTTTGAATTTTCTCAACTTCAATAGCTGTTTGTTTTCTATTCGGTCCTTCTTTTAAGAAAACCATAACATAGGTTTTCATTTCTCCTTCATCAACTTTTTCTTTATCACGAGTTGGTCGTCCAGCAGATATAACTTGAGCGTTTGAAACCCCAGCTATACTTAATAAAACAATGAGTAATAGAAATAATTTTTTCATGTTATTTATTTTTCTTCCAAGTTAAATATACATCTTGTTGTTGTGGCCTATTTTGTTCTTCTTCTCTTAATGGCTCACACTCGCTTAAACTGTCAGCACAATCTTTCGGTAATTGTTGATATAAAGCGGTTCCTTTAGTTTTCCAATCAATCATCTCGTCGCTTACCTCTTTGATTATTTTACAGGGATTTCCAACAACTACTTTTCTGTTTGGTATAATAGTTTCCGCTGGTACAAAAGTTAATGCTCCAATAATACATTCATCTCCAATTATTACATCATCCATAATTACTGAATTCATTCCAATCATCGCATTTCTACCAATAGTAGCACCATGGATAATAGCACCATGACCAATATGCGCTGATTCTTTTAAAAGCACTGTAGTTCCAGGAAACATATGAATGGTGCAATTCTCTTGAACATTACACCCATCTTCAATAATTATTTTACCCCAATCACCACGTATTGCAGCACCAGGACCTATGTAAACATTCTTCCCAATAATAACATTACCGGTAACTGCTGCTTGTGGATGAACAAAAGCAGATTCATGTATTACGGGTTTGTATCCTTGAAATTCGTAAATCATAATTTTAGTATCGGGTATCAGGTATCGAGTATCGAGAAATTGATTAATTATTTAATTGAATAATTGAACTGCTAATCGATACCCGATACTAGATACTTTATTTAAACTTTTTCTATTATCACTGCAAAACCTTGCCCAACACCGATACACATTGTCACCAATGCATATCTTTTATTTTGTTCCTGCAATTCAATCGCTGCAGAAAGCAAGATTCTAGCACCCGACATTCCCAATGGATGACCTAATGCAATAGCACCACCATTCGGGTTTATACGAGCATCATCATCTTTTAAACCCCAAGAACGAATGCATGCTAAGCTTTGTGCAGCAAAGGCTTCATTGAGCTCTATAATGTCAATATCGTTCATGGTTAACCCTGCTTTAGCTAAAGCTTTATTTGCTGCTTCTACAGGTCCAATTCCCATAATTCGAGGCTCGACTCCTGCTGCACCCATTGATACAATACGAGCTAAAGGTTTTAAATTATTTTTCTTTAGGCCTTCCTCTGATGCAAATAATATTGCGGCCGCACCATCATTTAAACCTGATGCATTACCAGCCGTTACAGTGCCTTCTTTCCTAAAAGAAGCTCGTAGATTTCCTAGACCTTCTAATGTAGTTTTAGGTTTAATAAATTCATCGTTTGCGAAAATAATGGCATCACCTTTCTTTTGAGGAATGGTTACTGGAGCAATTTCTTTAGCAAATCTACCGCGATCTCTTGCAGCTGTTGCTTTTTGTTGTGAACGCAAAGCAAATGCATCTTGATCTGCTCTAGATATATGATGAATATCAACTAAATTTTCAGCAGTTTCACCCATCGCATCTACACCGAATTTTTCTTTCATTTTGGGATTGATAAATCTCCATCCAAAACTTGTATCGTGCATTTCAACATCTTTGCCAAATGGAGTTGATGCTTTCGACATCACCCAAGGACCACGTGTCATCTGCTCTACACCACCCGCAATCATTAGATCTGCATCGCCTACCATAATATGACGAGCAGCATCCATTGAAGCTGACAATCCAGATGCACATAAACGATTTACAGTTACTCCAGGCACTTCTTGTGGAACGCCTGCAAGTAAACTTGCCATACGTGCTACATTTCTATTGTCTTCTCCCGCTTGATTAGCACAACCTAAAATCACATCACCAACTTCCTTGTAGTTTACTTCTGGAAATTTTTCCATAAGCGACTTTAATACATGTGCTGCTAAATCATCTGCACGCACAGGAGATAATGTTCCAGTAAAACTTCCAATAGGTGTTCTAACACCACCAACAATGTAAACGTCTTTCATTATTACCAATTTTTATCACTTCTATATACTGTTCCCTTAAACAGGGCAACTACTTTTTCATCTTGATTTAAAACAGTTATATCATACACTCCAATTTTATTGGATAATGATCTTTCTACTGTTTTTGTCGTTAATAAATCTCCTTCTTTACATGATAAAGTATGGGAAATTGAAGTTTCAATAGACATACTTTTTCTACCATATGCGTTACTCGCAAATGCTAATGCGCTATCAGCTAAAGAATATGTAATACCACCATGTAATACTTCAAATCCATTTAACATTTCCTTGCGAACAGTCATTCTCAAAGTAGATACTCCTTCTCCAATTTCAATAACTTCTATGCCTAACCATTTACTAAAGGCATCGTTATCGAACATTTTATGAACTATTTCTTCCGCTTTACTCATTTTTATTTTTTAAAGTATAACCAATTGGTACTCGTTCTTTTTCTTCCTTTATAAATTGCTTCAGAAGATTAAAAACTATCGAAAATTTCTTGTCAAATTTATCTTCTAATTCAATAATTTTATCACTCAAATCTTTATAACCATCAATAAATCTTCTCATTTTCACAAACGCTCTCATTATCGAAATATTTACTTGAATAGCCTTTTCTGAACGAAGCACACTGGATAGCATCGCGATTCCTTGCTCTGTAAAAGCGAAAGGTAAATAGCGGTCTCCTCCGTGGAAACTTGAGGTCACATTTTGTGACCTCAAGTTTTTGTGCTCATTATCAGTTAGTTCAAACATAAAATCAGAAGGGAATCTCTCAATATTTCTCCTTACTGCTTGTTTTAGAACCTTTGTATCGACTTCAAATAACGATGCAATGTCCTTATCCAACATCACTTTCTCGCCACGAATAAAATATATTCGTTCTAAGATATTATTTATTTCAACCTCACTCATTGTATCTGTTTTTATTTATACAATGAAGCGAAATATTTATTAAAATTTCAACTGCATAAATGCATGTTTTTTTAATAAAAGTGTTTCTTCTCTCTAACCATGTGTTTTAAAAGAACTGAAGGACGATAGCGATCTTCTTCGTAGGTTGCCATCAAACTTTCTAATTCTTCTAAAACAGAACCTAAACCAATTTCATCAGCCCATGCTAATAATCCTTTCGGATAATTCACTCCTTTAGTCATTGCTAAATCAATATCTTCTTTTGATGCAATATCTAAATACAATGTATCAATTGCTTCATTGATGAGCATTGCAGTAATTCTATTGAAAATATAATTACCCAATTCATCATCTTCTGTAGGTTCAACTTTTATTGCACCCTCACGATAATCATAAAAACCCATTCCAGATTTCTTTCCAAATCGTTTTGCTTCGTATAATCTTTTTTGAGTCAATGAAGGTTTAAATCTTGGGTCATAAAATAATTGTTCCCAAACGGTTTCTGTTACTTTATAATTTACATCGTGTCCAATAAAATCCATTAATTCAAATGGACCCATTTTAAATCCACCAAATTTTTTCATTGCCCAATCTATTGTTGCAACATCTGCTATACCTTCCTCGTACATTCTAATGGCTTCACCATAATATGAACGTGCTACACGATTAACAATAAAACCTGGAGTATCTTTACAAACAACAACTGTTTTCCCCCAACTTTGTATTAGAGCGATAGCAGTTTCTGTAACGGAACTATCTGTTTGCAATGCTGGAATAATTTCTACTAGCGGCATAATATTCGCTGGATTAAAAAAATGAATTCCAATAAAACGTTCGGGGTTTTTACAAATCGAGGCAATAGAGGTAATAGAAAGTGATGATGTATTACTTGCTAATATGCACTTATCACTTACAATACTTTCTAATGCAGAAAACACTTCTTGTTTAACACCTATGTTTTCTACAATAGCTTCTATAATTAAATCGCAAGTGTTTAATTTTTCTATGCTTGATTGAAAAATAATATTTTGTGAAACGAGATTATATTTTTCTTCAGTGCATTTACCTTTTTCTACTAATTTCTTAAGTGAAATTTGCATATTATTTGAAGCCGATTGCGCAGCTACTGGATTAGCATCATAGACATGAACCTCATGCCCAGCTAATGCTGCTACTTGTGCAATACCACTTCCCATCGCACCAGAACCAATTACACCAACTTTAAATAATTCCATATTATTCTCCTTTAAATATTGGTTTTCTTTTTTCAAGAAATGCATTTATACCTTCTTGATTATCGTAAGTACTTGCCGCTTTCGCTTGCAATTCTTCTTCAATTTCTAATTGATCGTCTAAGTTGTTAAACAACGATTCATTTAATGCTCTTTTTGTTAATCCAAAACCTTTAGTAGGCATATTTGATAAACGTGTAGTAATTTCAAGTGCATCAGTAATTAAATTTTCCGCAGAAGAAACCTTATATACCATACCGTATTGCAATGCTTGATCAGCAGTAACTTTATCAGCTAAAAACATCATTGCTGTAGCACGTTGTAATCCTACTAAACGTGGCAAGAAAAATGTTCCTCCACTATCTGGGATTAAACCAATATTTGAAAAAGATTGGATAAAAGATGCTTTATCGCTAGCAATCACAATATCACAACACAATGCTATGTTGGCACCTGCTCCTGCAGCAACACCATTCACTGCACATATAATAGGTTTTTCTATATTTCTAATTCTTTTAACAATTGGATTATAATGTTCACGCACAATCGTATCAATTGTTGGAGCATCTTCAGCAATAGCTTCTGCTAAATCCTGGCCAGCACAAAAAGCTCTACCCTCACCTGTAATCAATATCGCACGAACATTTGCATCATTCTCACACTCATCTAAACGAGCTTGTAATTCCAATGCCATTTCTCTATTGAAACTATTTAGCACATCAGGGCGGTTGAACGTAATGATTGCTAGGTTTTCTTTTTTCTCAAAAATGATTGTCGACATAATCTTTAGTTGTGAGTTGTGAGTTGTGAATTGTGAGTAAAAGAATTTAAAACTTACAATTTAAAACTTACAATTAGTTAAATGCATTTAAAATAATCAAACGGCTCTAAACATTCATTACACTTGTAAAGTGACTTGCAAGCAGTAGATCCAAATTGGCTAGTTAGACTTGTGTTTGAAGCACCACAATGAGGACAATTTACTTCTTCATCATGATCGCCAGTTAAACTATTTAATTTATGTTTTACCTGTTCATTAGGAGGAGCAATTCCATACTTTCTTAATTTCTCTTTCGCTTCTAAACTCATCCAATCGGTTGTCCATGCTGGAGTATAAACAGTTTCAATTTTGAAATCAGTTACTCCATTTTCTTTTAATAAATTATGGATATCCATACTTATTGCTAACATTGCAGGGCAACCAGAATAGGTTGGTGTAATGGTAATAACAAGCGAATGCCCTTCATAACGAAGGGCACGAATAATACCAAGCTCTATAACACTAATAACCGGTATTTCAGGATCTGGAATTTCTTCCAGCAGTTTCCATAGTTCAGCAATTGCTTTCATATGCTTACCATTCAGCTCCTGGAATAACACGATGTAAGTGTTGCATTTCTGCTAATAAAAATCCTAAATGTTCTGTATGTTTTCCATCTCTACTTCCACGTTGCATAAAAGTATCAGCGGGAATTTCTAATGTAGCTTCTGCAAAAACTTCTTTCACTTTCGATAACCATAATTGATGAATAGCAGTTAAATCGAATGTGATTTTTTCTTTCATCAATACTTCATCCACTTCATTCATTTCGAAAAGTTCACCAGTAAAACGATAAAGTTCATTAATCGCATCTTGTGTTCGTTTATGACTTTCGCTAGTGCCATCGCCTAAGCGAATCAACCATTTCGAAGAATGACGTAAATGATAAGTGATCTCTTTTAATGCTTTAGCTGCAATAGCGGCTAATGTTTCGTCGCTTGATTTTTGTAATGCCGTGTATAAGTAAAAATCATAAACATCAGCTAAAAAATGACGAACCATTACGTATGCAAAATCTGGAGCCGGTTGTTCAGACAATAATGAATTATAAAAATCACGTTCTCCACGAAGAAAAGCTAAATCATCTGCTGATCTATTTTTGCTTTCTACTTCTCCAGCGTATTGTAATAAATGGTTTGCATTTCCTATTAAATCGAGTGCAATATTAGAGCAAGCAATATCCTCTTCAATGATTGGACCCTTACTGCTTTGTTCGGATAAACGATGACCTAAAACTAAATGATGATCACCTAACCGAAGTAAATATTTGAATAATGCTTCTTGTTTTGTCATGATTACATGTGTGTAATACCTTCTGGAACTGTGTAAAATGTAGGGTGACGATAAACTTTATCGTCTGATGGATCAAAGAAAGATGCAATATCTTCTGGAGAAGATGCTACAATTTCTGAAGCCGGTACAACCCAAATGTTTGTGCCTTCGCTTCTTCTGCAATAAAGATCACGTGCATTTTGCAAAGCCATTTCTTTGTCGTGTGCATGAACCGAACCACTGTGCTTGTGTGGTTGGCCTGGTTTACTTTGCACAAATACTTCCCATAGTATTCCTTGTGAATCGCTCATAATATTATGCTGCTTTAGTGTTGTTTTTTTGTTTTTCTGCATATGCATATGCTGCTTCACGAACCCAAGCACCATCTGTGTGTGCTTTTACTTTAGCAGTCATGCGTTCTTTGTTACATGGTCCATTTCCTTTTACCACATTCCAAAATTCATTCCAATCTATTGGACCGAAATCGTATCCGTTTTTCTCATCATTCCATTTCAAATCTTTATCAGGCACAACTAAACCGATATGCTCAGCTTGTGGCACTGTTTGATTCACGAAACGTTGACGAAGTTGATCATTAGTTTCACGTTTGATCTTCCATTTTATTGCATTTCCAGTGTTTGGAGATTCATCATCTTTCGGACCGAACATCATTAAGCTAGGCCACCACCAACGTTCAATAGCATCTTGTGCCATTGCTTTTTGTTCTGCTGTTCCATTCGCTAATACGCACATGATCTCATAACCCTGGCGTTGATGAAAAGATTCCTCCTTGCAGATTCTAACCATGGCACGAGCATATGGACCGTAAGAAGTACGTTGTAACATCACTTGATTCATAATGGCTGCGCCATCTACTAACCAACCAATAGCTCCAATATCTGCCCAGGTTAATGTAGGGTAATTAAAAATTGATGAATATTTTGCTTTACCGGTGTGAAGTTGATCTAATAGCTCTTCTCTAGTGATTCCCATCGACTCTGCTGCACTGTATAAGTACAATCCGTGACCACCTTCGTCCTGCACTTTAGCCAAAAGAACCATCTTACGACGTAAACTTGGGGCACGGGTAATCCAGTTGCCTTCAGGCAACATTCCTATAATTTCAGAATGAGCATGTTGAGAAATCTGTCTGATTAAGTGCTTTCTGTATTGTTCTGGCATCCAATCTTTAGGCTCAATCATCTCATTTTTAGCTAGTTTGTTTTCAAACCAAGCTTCTAATTCTTGTTCATTTAATTGCGACATAGTGTAGTATTGCTTAAGACAAATTTATAAAAATAATGCAATCTTGAAATAGAAAACGCTTATTAGTAATCGTTCAAAAAAAGAACAATTATTAACATCATTGTACCAAAACGAATCCTTTTTTTATTTTTACGAACAAATTAGAGAAATGGCAAAATTTCACCCTTTAAAAGTAGCCGATATTCGTAAGGAAACGGCAGATAGCGTTAGTGTAGCTTTTGATATCCCTCAGGAGTTCAAAAATGAATACCAATACACTCAAGGTCAGTACGTAACATTAAAAATGACTATAGCTGGTGAAGAAATTCGCAGGTCTTATTCTTTATGTAGTAGCCCTAATGCGGATTCCGATTTTCGTATTGCTGCTAAAAAAGTAAAAGATGGCCGTATGTCTGTTTACTTGAATGAGAATTTGAAAATAGGTGATGTTGTTGAAGTAATGACCCCAATGGGAAACTTTTACCACTTAAAATCAGTTAAAAACAAAAACATTGTGCTTTTTGCTGGAGGATCTGGCATTACACCAATGTTATCGATCATAAAAACCCTTCTTCTAGAAGATGACTCTTGTCGATTAACACTGTTTTATGGAAATCAGAACGAAGAAGCAACCATATTTAACACTGAATTAAATTCGATATCGGCAAAAAATGCTGATCGATTTACGTTGATTTCAGTTTTAGACCAAGCTCCTAGTAATCATCCTGCATTATATACTGGATTGATGACAAAAGAAAAGGTTTTAGCCTTAATTGAAAATCACGTTGGTTTGAATTTAGATAATGAGTTTTTTATCTGCGGACCAACTCCAATGATGAAAAATGTTGAAGAGGCATTAACCTCACTAAAACTTGCTAAAGAAAAAATCCACTTAGAATATTTCACATCAACTTTAGATGCTAATACCAGCGCAATTCCTGCTGTTGCTGGAGAAAAAGTAGTTGCACAAGTAACTGTGATTATGGATGGCGATGAAACCACTTTTGAACTAGCTTCTGATGGAAAAAATATATTAGATGCATCGATGGATCAAGATGTAGATGTACCTTTTTCTTGCAAAGGTGGTGTTTGTTGTACTTGTAGAGCGAAACTAATTGAAGGCAAAGTAAGCATGAAAGTCAATTATGCTTTAACAGAAGAAGAAGTAGCTGAAGGTTTCATTTTGACTTGCCAAGCACATCCTCTTACACCAGTGGTTATTGTAGATTACGACGTTTAACCGTGTAGTGGGTAATGAGTAATGGGTATTGAGTAATTTATAAATTATTTAATTACTCAATACTCACTACCCGATACCCAATACCCAAAAAATATGAATATCATCATCACCGGTGCATCAAGCGGAATCGGATTCGAAGCCGCATTAGAGTGGATTAAAGATTCCGAAAATAAAGTTGTCGCTATCGCTAGAAATATTGATAAGTTAAAACGTTTGCACCAAATTGCAAAAGAATTAAATCCAGAATGCAATTTAATTCCTGTACAATTTGATATTGTAAGTGGTGACTATGAGCAAGGATTAATTCCATTTTTAAATCAAAAAATAGAAGGGAAAATTGATGTACTAGTTAATAATGCTGGTGAACTTATCAATAAACCATTCTTAGAACAAACCGATGAAGATTGGTATCAAATGTTTGATAGCAATATACTCGGGCATGTACATATGGTTCGTTATTTAGCACCTTACATGAATGAAGGCTCACACATCCTAAACATTAGTAGTATGGGAGGTTTCCAGGGTTCAGATAAGTTCGCTGGCTTAAGTTCTTATTCTGCAATGAAGGCTGCACTTTGTAATTTCACAGAGTTACTAGCAGTAGAATTACAGCATCTTAAAATCTCTGCAAATTGTTTAGCTCTTGGTTCTGCTCAAACAGAGATGTTAGAGCGTTCTATGCCTGGTTACGAGTCACCAATTATGGCATTTGAAATGGGAAAATATGTTGCCGATTTTGCCTTAACAGGACATAATTTTTTTAATGGGAAAATATTGCCAGTTGCATTACTGAAACCATAGTAGGGACAATGGATACTGGATAATGGGCTCTGGACAAAAAATAACTTAGTAACTTAATAACCAATTAAAATTGAATCGTTGGTAAATGTAGCACCGGAAAATTCACTGAATTAGCAATGAAACATTTTTTATTAGCTTCTTCGTGAAGTTTAATGGCGAGTTCAACTTTAGATGGATCAGTAATCGTGATTGTTGGTTTCAAAATCACTTCCTTAAATTTTCCTCCACCTGTTAATGCTTCCTCCATCAATCCTTCTGCATTATCTTCATATGCTGTAACTATAATTCCATTGTCTGCACAGAAATGAAAATACCATAACATATGGCAAGTAGATAAAGCGGAAAGCAACATCTCTTCTGGGTTGTATTTACTGGCATCTCCACGAAATGCTGGGTCAGCAGAACCTAATAAATCTAATTTTCCTTTTGCTGAAATAATATGGTCTCTACTGTAGGCATCATACTTACTCGTGCCAGTACCTAAATTACCTGTCCACGTTATTTTTAGTTTATACTGATGTTCTTTCATTCAATAAATTTAATGGTTAAACGTTACTTTTCCTGTAGATAAATCATATAAAGCACCAACTATTTTCAGTTGCTTGTGTTCTACTGATTCTTCTAATATCGGTTTTGAATGCTCTAATAAAGTTACTCCGTGTTTAACATTAGCTTGTACAGCTAAGGGTACGCTATGATTCACTTTAACTCCTGCTTCTTGCTCTTCTATTTCTTCACTTAAGTATTCTAGAATCTTACCAATATGATCATTATGTTTTTCACCATTATCGTCTAAAAAAGCTTTAATCGCACCACAATTCTCGTGTCCTAAAACTACTATTAAATTACAATGCAGATGCTCCACTGCATACTCTATACTTCCTAATTCTAAATCGCCAATTACATTTCCTGCAGTACGAATCGAAAATATATCACCTAAGCCTTGATCGAAAACAATTTCTGGGGAAACTCTAGAATCAGAGCAACTCACAATAATTGCAAAAGGATGTTGTGCTGATTTAATTTCTTGAACCCTCGACATGCTTTCGTCGGGATGAATCGATTTCCCATTAATAAATCGTTCATTACCATCAATTAATTTTTGTAGAGGATTGATAGATTGAGAATGCTGATCTTGAGCATTTACAATACTTGTAAGGACTACAAATGAAATTAAGAAGAAAACTTTTTTCATATAAATACACTTAAAATGAAACCATACGACTAAGAATAGTCGTTGTTAATTGTTTTTGGGTGTATATAATTTATAAACTAATTAATGCTTGATAATAATAACTTCCAAGCATCAACAACATTATTATTATCTAAAAATTCTTTCGCTATTAAATGAATTTGGTTCTCACTTAATTTACCATAGAGGTGATTCAAATCGTTCAGTTCATCAACTTCTAATTTTGGGATGAATTCAACATTACCAAGCTGTCCCAAGTTGTTACCTGTTAGCACTTTTGAGTTTCTTATTTTTTCGGGTAACGCATCTACTCCTATTCCCATCGTTGTTAAAGGCTTTGCTACTTGAAACAAAGAATCTTTAGTTACTCTTGAGTACCAATCGCCTCCTAATCTAGCCACGTGATCCATTTTTAGTTGATCAATTTTACCATCAGCATCTAATACATCTTCTGAAATATGCATAGCAATAACTTCTGCTAAAACAAGATTACCAGCACCTGGCGTTTCCGCTAATGCAATCACATCACGAACAATACATTCGAATTGTACCGGTGCTTCTTTTACACGTGGTGGACGAATAAAATCTGACTTCAGTTCAGTGAAGCCCGCCTTCACAAATTCATTTACTCCTTTAGGATAATCAGTACTTGATAAAGAGGTTTGTTGCACCATATCATAATTCACAATATTGATAGTACACTCTTTAATTTTTAATACATTATCTAATGTATGCTTTGTAGTATTATCACGTACTCTACGAGCTGGTGAAAACACTAAAATTGGTGGATTCGAACTGAATAAATTAAAGAATGAGAATGGACTTAAATTTACATTTCCTTCTTCATCAATCGTACTCACAAAAGCAATAGGTCGGGGTGCTACAGCATACTGCAAAAACATTTGCGTTTGCTGAGGACTTAGGTCTTTTATTTGTAGGGTTTTCATTTAGGAGTATTGGGTAATGAGTAATGGGTAATGGGTAGTGTTTTTACTCACTACTCATTACCCATTACTCACTACATTTTTTTAAGTTTCAAAATTGATAAATCAGAATTCTCTTTAATGATAGTATTGCTTAAGCGGCCAAGTGCTGTAATTTCCATTTCAACTACATCACCGTCCTTTAACCATTGGGTTTGGTATGATTTATCATTTAACAATCCAGTACCGTTAAGTTCTAAAAAGCAACCTGTACCTACGGTTCCAGAACCAATAACATCGCCTGGCAAAATATCTGCACCATAAGCACAACGTTCAATAATTTCAGCAAAAGTCCAATCCATATCCGCCACATTTCCATCAGAAACTTCTACCCCATTTACCCAACATTTCATGTTGAGTTTATAATTATTTCCTACATGATGATCTTTAGCAGGTACCATGTATTCTGCAAGTTCATCTGGAGTAACTAACCATGGACCAATAACCGTTGAAAAATCTTTTCCCTTAGCAGGACCAAGGTTTAATAACATTTCTTCCATTTGCAAAGTACGTGCACTCATGTCGTTCATAATGCAATAACCAGCAATATATTCATCCGCTTCAGCAGCGCGAATATTTCTTCCTTTTTTACCTATAACAGCTGCTATTTCTAATTCGAAATCTAATTTTTCGAAATGATCTGGCATGCAATGAATTTCACCAGGGCCTTGAATAGCATTGTGGTTTGTAAAATAAAATATTGGATATTGATCGAATTCTTTAATCATTTCAACACCACGATTTCTTCTAGCTGCCGCTACATGTTGGCGAAATGCATATCCGTCTCTACAAGAAGTAGGATGAGGCACTGGTGCCAATATTTCAAAAAATACTTCTTCTCTAGCTTCAATAGAACCATCTTTAATTCCATTGTTTACGGCATGCGCGCGTTCCATTAATTCTTCTCCACCCCACAAGAATTCATTCATTGTGTTTGGAATTAATTTATCTTCAGAATGTAGGTTGAAAATATGTCCGCGAACAAATACACCTAATTTTTCTGCATCTTCGGTTTTATAGGATACTAACTTCATAGTGTTTGAATTTTCTCAAAACTAATAAATAAATGCATAACCATTTATGACCTATTCCATTTGTTTAAATAAAAATAACATCTATATTAGTCGCCCTAACACCTTATGCGAACAAAACAATCATATCAATGGCATTCTGCCGAAACTGCGTTTCTATTCTTATCTAGAATACTCAGTAAGATTGTGTTCGCACAATATTCTCTATAAAAGCTTCTTTCTCAAGTAGAAATTCTGCTTTTAATCAAAAAAATTACTAATTTTCAATTGTTATTATTTATATACAAATATGCCTATATACCACAAATTGGGGCACATCCCACACAAGCGACATGTTGTCTTCCGTAAACCTGATGGCAAATTATATGCAGAAGAACTCGTTTCAACAGAAGGGTTTTCCAATGTATATTCTCTGATTTATCATTGCCACCCTCCTACAATTGTAAAGGAGCTTGGCGAACCTTATTCAGTAGAACCTAAAATTGCTCGCGAAAAACATCTGAAAAGCACGAGTTTAAAAGGCTTTCAGATTAAACCAGAAGATGATTATTTAAAATCACGTAAGCCAGTACTTGTGAATTCAGATTTACATATTTCATTGGCTGCACCAAGAAAATCAATGACTGATTATTTCTTCAAGAATTCTCAGGCAGATGAAATGATTTTTGTGCACGTAGGTTCTGGAACTTTAAAAACAGGTTATGGTAAAATAAAATTTGAATATGGTGATTACCTCGTTATTCCTAGAGGGACTATCTATCAAATGGAATTTAATGATGAAAATAATAGACTTTTCATCGTTGAATCTTTCACTCCGATTACCTCACCTAAACGTTATCGTAATAACGTAGGTCAATTACTAGAGCACTCACCATTCTGTGAGCGTGATATGAAATTACCTCAAGATCTAGAATGTATTGATGAAACAGGTGATTTTAAAGTATTAATTAAAAAACAAGGACTGATTTATCCATATACTTACGGTACTCATCCATTCGATTTTGTTGGATGGGATGGATTCCACTACCCTTGGGCAATATCAATACACGATTTTGAACCAATTACAGGACGAGTTCATCAACCACCTCCAGTGCATCAAATGTTCGAAGCTCATAACTTTGTAGTTTGTTCATTCGTGCCTCGTAAATACGACTATCACCCAGATGCAATACCTGCTCCATACAATCATAGCAATGTGGATTCTGATGAAGTATTATACTATGTTGATGGTGATTTTATGAGTCGCAAAAGCGTTGAAAAAGGACAAATCACACTTCACCCAGGAGGAATTCCTCATGGACCACATCCTGGTACTGTGGAACGATCAATTGGTAAAGAACGTACAGAAGAATTAGCCGTTATGGTTGATCCATTCCGTCCACTTATGCTTACCGAAGATGCAGTAGGTATTGAAGATCCGAGTTATTACATCAGTTGGTTGGAAGACCATAGTTAATGTGCTAATGTGCTAATGCGGCAATGTGCTAATAATTCATAACACAAAATAAAAATACAAATTAAATGGAGACAATAGATAAAGCAAACAAACTTGCAGAATTACATAAAGACCATAATCCTGCAGAAGACTTTTTACCATTATTAGGTACAGACTACATCGAGTTTTATGTAGGTAACGCTAAACAAGCATCATACTTTTATAGATCAGCATTTGGTTTCGAACTAGTAGCATACGCTGGGCCTGAGACAGGTGTTCGAGGAAAAGCATCCTATGTTTTACAACAAGGAAAAATTCGTTTAGTATTAACGACTTCTTTCGAACCTAATTCGGAAATTTCCGAGCACGTGAAAGTACACGGAGATGGTGTTAAAGTATTAGCACTTTGGGTTGATGATGTAGAATACTCATATGCAGAAGTTATTAAACGAGGTGCAGTATCATTATCAGCTCCACAAACGTTAACAGACGAATTCGGTGAGGTTAAGATTGCAACCATTAAAACTTATGGCGATACGGTGCATACTTTCGTAGAACGCAAAAACTATAAGGGTGCATTTATGCCAGGTTTCAAAGCAACCCCCAAAGATGAAATCGCAAAATCACTTGGATTTACTTATGTAGATCATTGTGTAGGAAATGTAAACTGGGGCGAAATGAATACTTGGGTGAAATTCTATGAAGAAGTAATGGGATTCAAATTAATCATCACTTTTGATGATACCGATATCTCTACAGAATACTCTTCATTAATGTCGAAAGTAGTTTCAAACGGATCAGGTTACGTTAAATTCCCAATTAACGAACCAGCAAAAGGTAAGAAGAAGTCGCAAATTGAAGAATATGTAGAATTTTACCAAGGTGCAGGTGTACAACACATCGCTATTGCAACAGACAATATCCTTGAAACGGTTGCTGAGATGCGTCGTAGAGGTATTGAATTCCTTTACGTTCCTGAAACTTATTATGAAAATTTATACGAGCGTGTAGGTAAAATCGACGAAAGTGTTGAAGAATTGAAAAAACTAAACATCCTTGTAGATAGAGATCCAGAAGGTTATTTATTGCAAATATTTACAAAACCTGTGGAAGACAGACCTACAGTATTCTACGAAATTATTCAGCGTAGAGGTGCTACTTCATTCGGTAAAGGTAACTTCAAAGCACTTTTTGAGTCAATTGAACGTGAACAAGAAGTAAGAGGTAACTTATAATACATTCTAATGTTTACTATAAAGAGCATGGGCTAATCACTCATGCTCTTTTTGCTTTATTTTTTTTTGTTACTTTTGAATTCTAATATTATAGAATGAAACGAATCGCAATATTTGCATCAGGCTCGGGATCTAATGCCCAAAGAATCATGGAACACTTCAAGCGCAACAAAGAAATGGAAGTTGCATTAGTTCTATGTAATAAACCAGATGCTTATGTTTTGCAACGTGCCGACAACTTTGAAGTTCCTACTCATGTGTTTACTAAGGATGAGATGTTGCACACCAATTCTATAGATAACCTATTGAAAAACTTAGAGATAGACATTATTGTATTGGCTGGTTTTATGTGGCTTCTACCCGATCGCTTTATCCAAAATTACCCGAAACGCATTGTCAATATACATCCAGCACTGCTACCTAAGTTTGGTGGTGAGGGAATGTTTGGAAAGAAAGTACATACCGCTGTTCTTCAATCTAAAGAAATTGAAACGGGTATTACTATACATTATGTTAATGAACATTTTGATGAAGGTGAAATAATTTACCAATCGAAATGCCCAATCGAAAAAACTGATGACGCTGAAAAATTGGCTTACAAAGTTCACCAACTCGAACATATCCACTATCCAAAAATCATAGAAGATTTGTTGAAAAAACTAGACAAAAAAGTTTACCCCGGAAATCATTAATTTTTCATAAACTTGCGCATCCAATTTATTTCTTCATGAGCGCAACAGTAAAGGTTAAAAATGCCTTAATATCAG
>CAJBVG010000214.1 GCA_903958995.1 uncultured bacterium
ATTTGCTAATGTGCCAACACTAGTCAAACTAGATTCAGTTACAGATGAATTCAATATGGTTCCATTTAAATTACCAGCATTTACTGTAGTATTAATAGCCGAAGTCAAAGAAGTAGGTGTTATATAAGATACCCCGCTATCAGCAATTGCAATCTTAGATTTTAATTGTGATTTGATATACGCTGAGTCTAATACAGAAGCGGCCTTAGCATAAGGAGCTAACATTTTTGTGGTATCGGTAATGCTTAATTTTTGATTAACCCCTCCAGCATTGGCAGAGTATAAAGCATAAGGTACCGCGCCAAAACTTGTTGTGCCTATATTCACCCACTCTTTAGTATAATCCCATCCAACGTTACCAGCAAGGGGTGTAATAGCAATTTTCAAATTTAAATAGAAGGGTCCTTGAGACCAATCAATTGCATTTAACCCAGTTGCAGTACCGCCAACTCTAGTTCCATTTCCAATACTTATACTAAACATACCTGTGCCATCTGTATTAACTTGAAATTGCTCTATTAATAAACTTGTACCATTTGTGGTTGATTGAATAATACTTGTTTGTACATATATTTTTCTTTCCTTTGCTGGATTAGAAAAATTATCTCTAGCAACTGCCTGAAAAAAAATACCATTGTTGCTGCTTTGAGCAAATAATTGACTGGCAAACATTGTTAGCATTAATGCTAAAGTTACAAGTTTTAAACTTCTATAATTCGTACTATTCATTTTGAAATATTTATAAAGATTTTCTGTTTAAGTTGCTATTTTGAATGCTATTTAGCTTTAATAAATTTTAAAGCATCTATATATTTCGAAGATTCGATTTGTAAAAAGAAAGTTCCAGTACTTAAGCTGCTTAGATTAATTTTCTTACCCTGAAAAAGCTCATACCCAGTTGCACTTAGGTTTGCAACTTTAGAACCATCTAGACCTAAAATAGTAATTATAAAATTATCGTTTAAAGGGGGAGTATTAATAAACATAACTTTAGTAAAATCAGAAACTGGATTAGGAAATAGCTTAATACCTAATGAATTAATCTTAGTAACAACTTCACAATTAGTAACAAACAAACCATTACCTCTTTCGCCCGTTAATACAGCAGCACCATTTTGTACATTTAAACAATTTGAACTACTGATAAAAGTTAATGCCATACTATTATTAGAAAAATTATTTATTGATCCTACACTACTCATTAAGAAAGCACCATTATTTTCTTGAGCATTCAGCAATAAGGGAGTAGAAAAAAAGAGGGTAACCCCTATTAAAAAAACAAATCTAATATTTAATTTTCCTGATTTTATTTTCATATTACTTACTTGTAAAATAAAGGATTGTTTTAACTGTTTGGCCATCAGCTGTATAAGATTGGATCATTTTTACATCACCAACAGATTCTATTAAATGCGTGTAATTAAAATTATTGCCATTAATAGTTTTTGCAATTACAGATAATTCATATTTCCCATTATTATTAACAATAGAAAAATTTCCAGTTAACCCATCAGAATCTTTAGTAGTACCATCATTTAAAAAAGTAATGAAATAGGTAGACTGGCCAACAAATGATTTAGTAACGGCCCCTGTAATAGAATAGTCTAAATACCATGTTTTATTAACAAGACTACTCTGAATTAAATCTGTTTTGGTATTAGCTACTTCTTTATTGCAAGAACTTAGACTAAATGCTATGGTTGATATTAATAATAG
>CAJBVG010000215.1 GCA_903958995.1 uncultured bacterium
TTCATGTGTGGAAAGAAAAAACGAGATAATATGTTAATATGTTAATGGGATAATATGTTAATGAAATGGTTGTGTTCATCGGAGCGTCCCTGTCTGCGACTGGCAGGCTCGCTTCGACAATTAAATCAAAAAAGTCGAAGCAGGGACGCTTCGACGAACGACGAGAGTTACGAGGTATTTGTTCTAATTGTCCAAATTAATTAACATATTATCCCATTAACATATTAACATATTTCTTAAAAAGTTGTGGAAAACTATGTGAATTCGTGTGAATTGTTGTTAATAACCTCAGTTTAGGACTGTTTTCTCAAAAAAAAATGGCAATTTTGTAAAAAATCAAGAAATGGAAGTTAAGAACAACCAAATGGTATTTGGTATACGTGCGGTAATGGAAGCGGTGGAGAGTGGTAAAGAATTAGAATCTTTATACATACAAAAAGGCATACAAGGTGATTTATTAAAGGAATTACGTCGATTAATCGATAAGCATGAATTGAAATACCAATATGTGCCCTTAGAAAAGCTGAATCGCTTAACGATGAAGAATCACCAAGGGGTGATTGCTTTTATTTCTCCTATATCATTTAACCAAGTAGAAGACCTTATTCCTTTCGTTTTCGAAAATGGAGAAGTTCCCTTGTTCTTAATTCTTGACCGTATAACCGATGTTCGTAATTTTGGCGCTATTGCTAGAACTGCAGAATGTGCTGGTGTTCACGGTATCATTGTGCCAATGAAAGAAAGTGCTGCCATTAATGCTGATGCTATAAAAACATCTGCTGGTGCATTATTTAAAATACCTGTTTGCCGAGTACACTCCCTAAAGAAAACAGTAGAGTACATGCAAGAATCGGGCTTACAAGTTGTCGGTTGCTCTGAAAAAAACGATGAAAGTTTATATACCGTAGATTTCTCTATACCTACAGCAATTGTTATGGGTTCCGAAGAAGATGGTATATCTAACGATGTGATGCGAGTCGTAGATCGATACGCGAAGATTCCTCTTCAAGGCGAAATAGAATCATTAAACGTTTCAGTTGCTGCTGCAGTAATTCTTTACGAAGCGGTTAGACAACGCACTGTTTAATATGTTAATATGTTAATTGGATAATATGTTAATTTGAACAATTTGGACAATTTGAACAATTAGTTAATCACGAGCTACGAAATACGAGTTACGAAAATGAAAATTCCAGTATTCAAATCCCTTATAATATACGAAGACGATAACCTAGTGGTAGTAAACAAACCACCGTTTATTAGTTCTTTAGATGATCGCAATGGGGAAACTATTAATATGTTGCGTTTGGCGCGTGCGGAATTTGAAGACATCCAAGTTTGTCACCGTATAGATAGAGAAACCTCTGGAGCCTTAATATTTGCTAAGAACCCAGAAACCTATAGAAATGTATCGATGCAATTTGAGCATCGTGAAGTCAATAAAATTTATCACGCCATTGTTGATGGTCAACATCGCTTTGAAGAATTAGTTGTAGATCTTCCTATTGGTATTGGTAGTAAAGGAATGGTACGTATTGATAGAGCAGAAGGTAAGCCTGCCGACACTACGTTCAACACCATCCAATTATTTAAACACTATTCGCTATTAGAGTGCAAACCTAAAACCGGACGAATGCACCAAATTCGTATTCACCTGGCTACACAACGTGCACCCATTACTGGCGACGATTTGTACCATGGGAAACCATTCTATTTATCGAAAGTAAAACGAGGATATAAATTGTCGAAAGATCAAGAAGAACTTCCCATCATGAAACGCTTTGCCCTACACGCAAAACAAGTAGGCTTTAAGCTCATGAATGGCGAACCCATACTCATCGATGCCCCGTACGCAAAAGACTTCGACACTGCATTAAAAATGCTTCAGAAATTTGACCTGTGATAATTCTAAATTGTAAATTGTAAGTTTTAAATTGAATCCATAAATGAAATAATTTAAAATTTACAATTTAGAATTTACAATTTACAATTTAGTTAGGCGTAGCCTAATAGTTTCAGCACCTGCTTCGAGTTCTGCTCCTCACCAAATACTTCGTAGTTTACAGTTTCATCGCGGTTCTTGCGGATGAGAATATGTTTAGGATGTGGTAATAAACAATGATGCACGCCTCCGTATCCACTCAGTACTTCTTGGTAAGCTCCAGTATGGAAGAATCCCATGTATTGTACCTTACGTGTCTTCGGCATAAATACGTTGTTCATATGTGCCTCTTGGTTGTAGTAATCCTGACCATCGCAGGTAATACCACCTAAGTTAACACGTTCGTATTCGGCATCCCAATTGTTTATAGGCATTAAGATGTATCGTTGATTCATGGCCCAAACATCGGGTAGGTTAGTAATGAAACTACCATCCAACATCAACCATTTTTCCTTATCGTTTTGTTGCTTACGCCCAAGTACCTTGTATAAAATACCTGATGCTTCCGCTACCGTGTACTTACCGAATTCGGTAATAATATCTGGTTCCATTACATCATGCTCTGCACAAATTTCTTTAATACGTTTCACAATTTCATTCACCATGTACTCGTAATCGAATTCAAAAGTCAATGAATTTTTGAATGGCATACCACCACCAATATCAAGGATGGTTAAATCTGGATTTACCTTTTTGAATTTGCAGTAAAGAGTAACGTATTTCTCTAATTCGTTCCAGTAGTACTGAGAATCGGTAATACCTGAGTTAATGAAGAAATGCAATAACTTCACTTTGAAGTTCGGATGCGACTCGATACGCGAATGGTAGAAGTCAATGACATCTTCCATACGAATACCTAAACGGCTAGTGTAAAATTGCGAATCCGGTTGCTCCTCTGAAGCAATACGAATACCCAAATTACAGTTCACATCCATCTCATCATCGTAGAAATAAAATTCTTCTTTATTATCCAGGATAGGGATGATGTTCGTAAACCCATCATGCAACATATCCACAATGTATTGCTTGTATGTATCTTTCTTATAGCCATTACAGATTACTGTAATATCCTTGCTCAGTACTCCTTTTTTCTCCAAATGGTCGATTATCGGCATATCGAAGGCCGAAGAAGTCTCTAAATGGATATCATTTTTCAAAGCTTCCTCTAAAATATGACGGAAGTGGGAGCTTTTAGTGCAATAGCAATAGGTGTAACTACCACGGTAGTTATTGTTCACGATGGCTCTTTGGAACCAAATTTTAGCTTGTTGTATCTTCTTCGAAACGATAGGAAGATAAGTGAAACGCAACGGAGTGCCGTAGGTTTCAATCATTTCCATCAAATTGAGGTCATGAAAATAGAGCTCATCATCGATCACTTCGAAGCCTTCTTGTGGAAAGCCAACACTCAAATCAAGAAATTCCTTGTAACTTTGCATCCAATTAGTTTTTTGCAAAGATATATTATTATTTATTTTTTAGAATACATATACTGCATAACAGAAATGAAATATTTAATTTGCAGGCAATAACCCGTTTATGAGAAATTTAAAGATTATAGAGGTAAAATCGGAGCTAGGTGCAGGAACACGTGGGGCAAGTATGGGCGTTGAAGCTATTAAAATTGCAGCATTAGACTTTGGTAGCCGCTTTTTTAAGAAACACAAATCAGTAGAAGTACATAACGAAAACCACTTATTGCTCGAGTCGGCAGGTAGCCAGCATGCGAAACGCATCTCTGGAATATTAACCATGCTTGAGCGCGTTTGCGATGAAGTATCTCGTACGCTGAAAAATAATGAGTTCCCTATCATCCTTGCCGGCGACCATTCAACCTCAGCAGGGTCATTAGCAGGTATTAAATTAGCAAATCCTAAACTTCGTATTGGTGCCATCTGGATTGATGCCCATGCCGATTTACATTCACCATATACTACACCATCAGGAAATATGCACGGCATGCCTTTAGCTATTTCCTTAGCTGAAGATAATATTGAAAGTAAAGTCAATAAACCCGATCAAGAAACCATCAACTACTGGTACCAACTTAAAAATGTTGGTGGTATTAGTCCGAAGGTTACCCCAAGCGATGTTATTTTCATTAACGTTCGCGATACTGAAAAGCAAGAGGAATACTTGATGAAAAAATACAGCATGAAGAATTTCACCACTGCCGAAATCCGACGAAAAGGAGTAGAGAAGGTAGCGATTGAAGCTTTAGGTTTATTAGACCATTGCGATATCATCTACGTTTCTTTTGATGTGGATTGTATGGATGCCTCAATTTCTAAAGGTACTGGAACACCAGTTCCGAATGGTATCTCCGAGAAAGAAGCTGGTAATTTAGTGGCTCGCTTAATGCAGAGTCCGAAAATATGTGCATTCGAAATGGTGGAGGTTAATCCAACACTCGACAAAGAAAACTTAATGGCCGAAAATGCTTTTGAAATTTTATTAAAAGCAACCAATCAATTAATAAACGACTAATACCCAGAATGAATTTATCCGAAACCATTATATCACTTACCCAACAAGCCATTGTTGCCTTATTTAATACTGAAGTTCCTGAATCAAGCATTGCTTTACAAGATACCCGCAAAGAGTTTGTTGGTGAAGTAACCATCGTTACTTTTCCCTTTATCAAATTCTCTAAAAAATCTCCAGAAGAAACAGGAGTGATGATTGGTGAATACTTAACTGCAAACACCGAATTAGTAACAGGATATTCTACAGTAAAAGGGTTCTTGAATTTATCCATTGCATCATCGTATTGGTTAAGTTCATTAGCAGAGATTAATACAACTTTACACTTCGGTAAAGGTCCAACTAAAAATTCTAAAGTAATGGTGGAGTACTCTTCGCCAAATACCAATAAACCCTTGCACCTTGGACACGTACGTAACAATTTATTAGGTTACTCTGTTGCCGAATTATTGAAGTATGCAGGTTACGAAGTAATTAAAGCAAACCTTGTAAACGATCGTGGTATACACATCTGTAAATCCATGCTCGCATGGGAGAAATTCGGAAACGGAGAAACTCCCGAAAGTACAGGTATGAAAGGTGATCACTTAGTAGGAAAATACTATGTGGAATTTGATAAAGCCTACAAGAAAGAAATTGAACATTTAATTGCACAAGGATTAACCGAAGAGCAAGCGAAGAAAGAAGCACCCATGATTAAAGAAGCACAAGATATGTTGCTGAAGTGGGAGCAGAAAGATGAGCATGTATTGAAGCTTTGGAAGATGATGAACGATTGGGTGTACGCAGGTTTTGCAGTTACCTACAAATCTATGGGCGTAGATTTCGATCAATACTATTACGAATCCAATACTTATAATTTAGGAAAAGATATTATTGATGAAGGTCTTGCAAAAGGAGTGTTCTTCAAAAAAGAAGATGGCTCGGTGTGGATTGATTTAACAGAGGATGGGCTAGATCAGAAACTAGTGTTGCGTGGCGATGGAACATCAGTGTACATCACACAAGATATTGGTACTGCTCAAATGAAGTACGAGCAATACCAAATGGATGCCTCATTATACGTAGTAGGTAACGAGCAAGAATATCATTTTAAAGTATTGTTTTTAATACTCGAAAAACTAGGTAAAACCTGGGCGAAAGGCTTGTTCCACTTATCATACGGAATGGTGGATTTGCCAAGTGGTAAAATGAAATCGAGAGAAGGAACTGTAGTAGATGCTGATGATTTAATTGCGGAGATGATACAATCGGCAAAAGAACAATCGGAAGCACTTGGGAAAGTTTCTGAGTTTGAAGAAGCAGAAAAAGAAAACTTATACCGTATGATTGGTATGGGTGCCTTGAAATATTATTTATTAAAAGTAGATCCTAAAAAACGTTTGTTATTCGACCCTAACGAATCAATCGATTTACAAGGTCATACTGGTCCGTTTATTCAATACTCATATGCTCGTGTTCAATCTATTCTTCGTAAAGCGAATGTAAATATCGATACTAAAATATTGGTTGATGATTTAAATGCGAACGAAAAAGAGTGCATTATGCTAATGCTGAAATACCCAATAATTATTGAGGATTCGGCCAAAGCGTATAGTCCAGCTTTATTATCAAACTACTTGTACGAACTTGCTAAAACCTTTAACAAGTTTTATCACGACGATCCGATTTTAAAAGTAGAAGACGAACAACGCTTGCAATTTAGATTGATGATTTGCCAAACCACTTCTAGAATTATTGCAACAGGTATGGCACTACTAGGCATCGAAGTTCCCGAAAGAATGTAATAGCGAAGTATGAGTTTAAAGAAAATCTTTTTAGTTTTTTTAATTTACAACTTACAACTTACAACTTACAACTTAGTGAAGGCGCAAGCCTTCACCGAACTCCACAGCTTCAATTCAGACACCCTTACGAACTACTCCAGCCTTTGGCTCGATGTAGATCAGGATTATGACTTGGATGTATTGCAATTATCTATACTCAACAAACCAAATCAACTATACTTATCGGAAAATAATACGCGTAATAAAACCAATAGCGTGTTTCAAAAAGATGGCGGAAATGCCAATGGTGCTTGCTATGCCGACATTGATATGGATGGAGATTTGGATGTTTTTGTGTACTCCATCTTCGGACAAAAAAACTGCTTGTACATACAAGAAGCAAAAGGTTTGTTTAGAAAAGAAAATACTTTAGACATCATTTCAAAAGAAAACAATGCATTTTATGCTTGCTTCACTGATGTTGATTTAGACAATGATCCCGACTTGCTCATTACCGATACCGAATTGTGGAATCCGAAAAGCATACGCAAGGTTACCCGCATTTATTATAATGATGGAACGGGTAAATTCTCATTGGATGAATCGGAACAATTTGTGGTCCCGAAATCCGATACTCGTGCGGCACTAGTTGCCGATTTAAATCAGGATGCACGAGAAGATTTACTCTTGATAAACTTCGGTTCCGAAATGGAGTTGTATTTAAAGAACAACGCCAACATATTCAATAAAGCCGAAACAAAGTTATCGCTCGAGAAAGCAGATTATATGGATGCTATAAGTGTAGATATTGATAATGATGGCGATTTAGATCTACTCGTTGCTGCGGTTAAATCAGGTGTAGATTTATTTCTAAACGAAGGACATTTAACTTTTACGAAAATGGAGAATGTGTTCGGACTGAATAACTACGTTATCGCTGGCATAGAAGCCCTGGATTGGAATAAAGATGGGCAAATGGATATTATGCTCCATAAGTCATTTAGTAAAGAGAAACGACTATTTATAAATAACAACACTCAAGGCAACTGGGTAAAGTTTTTCTTGCGTGCCGATCGTTCGAACATCAACGGCATACAAACTAAAGTGTATGTAAAATCTAAAACCAAGGATTGGAATTACTGGCAGATGAAAGAAGTTCGATCAAACAAACATTCTACACAAAATAGTTTCGATTTGCATTTCGGAGTAGGAGAGTTGAGCAGCATTGATTCCGTAAAAGTTATTTGGCCCGATGGTACCGATCAATATTTACACAACCTAAGTGCTAATACTACATATTTTGTAGAAGAGCGCAACCCCCTGAAAACAGTGAATCCGGAGCACATCGATCTTTCAAAATCACAAGCCTTTAACGACATTAATATTTCCGCGGTTGCCGACAGGTTTCGTTTTGGAGAAATAACAGGCATCACCTTATTTTATGAGAACAAAGGCTTGGTAGAGCAAGATGTTGACATCGATTTAAAACTGAGCGAACCCATGAAAATGTTCAACAGTTTTCCGATGCCCAACAATTATTCCGAAACCAATTGCACTTGGCACATTAATAAAGTACCTGCACAATACCGTGGCATTATTACCCTATCTGTCCGCGCACCCAATATAGAAAGCACCACAGCGAAA
>CAJBVG010000216.1 GCA_903958995.1 uncultured bacterium
CTACAACCGATTGGATACCTTTGATGGTATTGGTTAAGAAAATTTCATCGGAGTGTTCGAGGAGTTCTACGGGAAGTTTTGTTTCGAGAAGTTGGATTTTCTTTTTCTTAATAATATCGATCACTACTTTTCTCATCACTCCATCAATACAACCTTCGGTAATAGCAGGCGTATAAATTTTATTCTCCTTAATTAAAAAGATGTTAGATGAAATACTTTCTACAATGTTATTGTGTTGATTGAGCAACACGCACTCATCGAGTTGATTTTCTTTACGATAAACACCAGCAAGTACATAAGGTAAAGCGTTAATGGTTTTAAGAGAAGAGATGCTCGAGTAGTCTTTTCTCAATTCAGTATAAACATCTACAATAAGTCCTTTCTCCGCTACATAGCTTGATTCTTCTAGTCCTTGAATTTCGATGAGGTACTGAAAAGTATTACGTTCTGGAGTGTACCAACCACCATCTTCACGAAAAACACTGAAACGAATTCTTGAGTTTTTATATATTTTATTGGCTCTTGCTAATGCAAATATTTCGGAAGCAATAAAATCAGCATCGAATGATTTATGATAGTGTAATTTAAGAGTGTTCATTCCCTTAAACAATCGCTCCATATGAAATTTGAAATACATTAAGTTCCCATCAATCATACGTAAGGTTTCAAACAAACCATCCCCGTATCGGAATGCACGATTACTCGTACCAAATACTTTTGTATCTGGTGAAAATAATTGTCCGTTGTAATTGAAAAAACCTGTGGATACCATGTAACAAAAATGCAAAAAAATGTTCGTAGAAAAATACTATTCCTTATTTAGATTTGAATAATATTCAGACCACTTGTCTATCAATGACTTCATATCACTCGGATAAGGAGCTTCAAATTCTACGTATGCTTTGGTATGAGGGTGAATAAAACCAATACTTTGAGCATGAAGTGCTTGGCGCGGACAAATATCAAAACAGTTCTCTACAAAGTGTTTATACTTACCGTTAGCATTTCCTTTTAATATACGATCGCCACCATAAGATTCATCGCTAAATAAAGGGTGACCAATATGTTGCATGTGTGCACGAATTTGATGTGTTCTACCCGTTTCTAATTGACATTCTATGAGTGTTACGAAATTAAATCGTTGTATAACTTTATAATGTGTAACCGACCACTTCCCTTTCTCCTCCTCATCAAAAATGTCCATTACCTTACGATCTTTTAAACTTCTACCGATATAACCAGTAACCGTTCCATCTTTATCTAAATCGCCCCAAACGAGCGCTCTGTATTTGCGTTGTATGCTGTGATCGAAAAATTGCTTCGCTAAGAAAGTCATGGAGAACTCATCTTTACTAATCACTAATAATCCAGAAGTATCCTTATCAATACGGTGAACTAATCCCGGACGAGCAACATTTCCATGTAGGTTCGGTAAGTTCTGAACGTGAAAGGCTAAAGCATGTACTAAGGTGCCGGTGTAGTTGTTGAACCCAGGGTGAACAACCATTCCAGCAGGTTTATTAACGATGATGATGTATTCATCTTCATAAACAATATCCAATGGAATATCTTCCGGATAAATTTCTGTATCGCGAGGTGGATGAGGTAACACGATGGAAATAATATCCATCGGTTTTATTTTGTAACTGTTTTTTACAGGAACGGTATTCACTAAAA
>CAJBVG010000217.1 GCA_903958995.1 uncultured bacterium
AATGGGAAGCAATTACACGAACGATTGAAAAAGAAAAATGCAAAGAATCTTTAACATATTTAATACTATATTTAAAAAAAATACCCGATTTCAAGAAGCTTTGATTATCGGATTTTTAGGCTTTTGTAGTTTGCTGACGATTGTAATTACGATCAGCATTCTTAGTGTATTATCTATAGATACTTTAAAATTTTTCAGCAAGGTATCCCCGATTGAATTCTTAACAAGTACGCAATGGACTCCATTGTTCTATGAAAAACATTATGGTATCATACCACTATTAACTGGAACTTTAGTTACTAGTTTAATAGCCATGATAGTGGCTATCCCAATTGGTTTAACTATAGCAATTTATTTAAGTGAATATGCTCCAAGAAAAATAAGCTTAATCTTAAAGCCAATTCTTGAAATTCTAGCAGCAATTCCAACTGTAATTTATGGCTTCTTTGCACTAGTATTTGTTACTCCTTTATTACAAAATATATTTCCATCTATAGGAACGTTCAATGCATTGTCTGCAGGAATTGTCATGGGTATTATGATCATCCCTTATGTAACTTCGTTAAGTGAAGACTCTTTAAGATCATTACCGAGTTCGCTTCGCGAATCAGCTTATGCACTTGGCTCAACTAGACTACAAGCAGCATTTAAAGTGATGTTACCGGCGGCTTCTTCAGGTATTATGTTTTCTGTTATACTAGCTATTTCTAGAGCTATTGGAGAAACCATGATTGTGGCTATCGCAGCTGGACAACAACCGAGAATATCCATTAATCCGTTGAATTCAATGGAGACTATAAGTACTTATATTGTACAAGTGAGTATGGGTGATGTCTCTCAAAACACTATAGAATATCAAAGTATTTTTGCAGCTGGTATGATGCTTTTCATTCTCACCTTTTTGCTCAATAATATTAGTCTATATGTTAAACGCAAATTCGTAAATCGATATGAATAATAACAAGCGAAGCATATGGAAAGATAAAGCATTTGAAGTGTTCGCCATTTCATGCACCTTAGGTACATTACTTGTGCTAGCGTTGCTTTTATTTATAATTGCATACAAGGGTATTACACATATCAACTGGACATTCCTTTCGTCACTACCCTCAAGACACGTAGAAAAAACAGGCATTTATACAGCCATAGCTGGTATGGTAAGTGTGCTTTTTGTAACGATATTAATTTCCTTTCCTATTGGAATTGGGGCAGGAATATATTTGGAAGAATTTGTAAACAAGAAAAATAAAACTGCAAAAATATTAGAAATCAATATTATTAATTTAGCAGGTGTGCCTTCAATAATTTATGGTATTGTTGGATTAGAATTATTTGTACGATTAAGTGGCTGGGGAAATAGTATTCTAGCCGGGGCTTTCACTTTATCTTTATTGATTTTACCAATTGTAATTGTAGCTACTCGTGAAGCCATTAAATCTGTGCCTAATTCACTAAGAGAGGCATCATTAGCAATGGGCGCTACACCGTGGCAAACGATAAAAAATATCATAATTCCATCTGCATACGGCGGAATTTTAACTGGAATGATTTTATCGATATCACGAACAATCGGCGAAACTGCTCCATTAATTGTAGTGGGGGCTTTAGTGTATGTCCCGTTTCTACCTGAAGGATTAATGGATCAATACACGGTTTTGCCAATACAAATATTTAATTGGATAAGCAGACCACAACAAAGCTATATTAGCTTGGCTGCGGCTGGAATAATAATATTACTTAGCATCACATTTCTATTAAATGGCTTAGCTATATATCTTAGAAATAGATGGTATAAAAAAATGCATTAATATGTATAAAATTGAGACAAAAGGATTAAATACATTTTACGGTAGCAAGCAGGTGTTGAAGGCTATTAATATTGGGATAGAACCTAATACCGTTACTTCTTTCATCGGACCATCAGGATGTGGTAAATCGACCTTATTGCGATGCTTCAATCGTATGAATGATATTGTACAATCCTTTCATATGAATGGGATGATCAGTATTGATGGTAAAGATATTTATCGCGATAAAATTGATATTACTTCTCATCGAAAAAAAGTTGGTATGGTGTTTCAAAAAGCAAACCCATTCCCGATGTCTATTTATGAAAACGTTGCTTATGGATTACGAGTAAATAATATTAAGCATAAAAAGTTCCTAGATGAATCTGTAGAGAAATCATTAAAGATGGCTGCGCTTTGGGAAGAAGTAAAAGACATTCTAGATAAACCTGCCATACATTTATCGGTTGGACAACAACAACGTTTATGTATTGCAAGAGCGCTTGCCGTAGAGCCTTCCATTGTATTAATGGACGAACCGGCTTCAGCACTCGACCCTATTTCAACTGCTAAAGTTGAAGAGCTAATTCATGAACTTAAAAAGAAATATACCATCTTAGTGGTCACACATAATATGCAACAAGCTGCAAGAATAAGCGACAAAACTGCATTTTTATACATGGGGGAAATCATTGAATTTGACGATACCAAAAGAATATTTACCGCTCCCCAATCGGAGCAAACTGAAAATTACATAACAGGACGATTTGGCTGAAAATTCTTAGTATTAAGATATTAGATGTTAGAAACTCACATTCACTCACAACTCACAACTCACAACTCACAACTCATAACTCATAATTCATAATTTAAAAATGAATCATCTACATACAGAAATAAAAAAATTAAAATCAGAGCTTATTGATATGGCAGCTTTAATTCGTCATCAAATAGAAAAAAGCTGTACTGCCTTGCTTAAATACGACAAAAATTTAGCGCGTGAAGTGGTATTTAATGAAAAAAGGGCAAATGCTTATGAGTTAAAAATCGACAAGGATTGTGAGAATATTTTCGCCTTGTATAACCCTGTAGCCAATGATTTGCGTTTCGTTTTATCTACATTAAAAAGCAATGCAAATTTAGAGCGCATGGGCGACAATGCAGTTGGTATTGCCCATTTTGTAATTGATTTAGAATATGAATTTGATAAAAAGTTGATTGAGGAATTGCAAATTCAAAACATGACAAACATTTGTCTTGAAATGGTAGGCAATATTATTTCTGCGTATGAACATGATGATACAGAAAGCGCAAGATTACTTTTTGAAAAAGATGCTGAGTTGAATG
>CAJBVG010000218.1 GCA_903958995.1 uncultured bacterium
CTGGTATATTGAATAAATCACAAAAAGCCTGATTGACAAATTCAATTTGGCGATTCCCATTTTCGAGTAACATGGCAGTATTGGATGCATTCAATACTACATTCATTCGAAAATATTGTAATTGTGTATTCTCCACTATCGATTTATTTTATGTAATTCAATATAGTAGTCATCAATTCATTTACATCTACTGGCTTCGGAAAATATTCATTCATGCCAGCTTCTTTCACTTTCTCAATTGTTTCTGGTGATAATTCAGCAGTAACAGCAAAAATTGGAATGGTATTAAATGGCGATTCTAAATTCCTGATAGCAATAGTAGATTCATAGCCATTCATAACTGGCATATTAATATCCATTAATATTAAATCCGGGTGAAAGGTTAACGTAGCCTCTACACCTAATTTACCATCTTCTGCTACACTTACTTCAAAATGATTGCTTTCTAATATTTTCTTTAATACAATCGCATTTATCATATTATCTTCTACAACAAGAATCTTTTTCTTTTGTTGTTTATTCAATTCGAAAATAAGTAGATCTACCTCCTCTATTGTCATTATTTAATCATTTTAGCCATTAATTCTGCTTTAGAATTAATGCCTAGTTTATTGTATATATGTTTTAAATGTTGATTAATGGTAAACGTTGTAACGAATAATCGTTCGGCAGCTTCCTTGTAGCTCAAACCTTCAGCAAGTAATTTCACAAGTTCATACTCACGTTTAGTAAGTCTATCTTTTAATTCTGCGATTGGGTCGTGTCTGTATTCAGCTACTAAATGACGAGCTGCATTTGGTGAAATAGAAAAACCACCTTCGAGCACGGCTTCAATATATTTTTGAATTTCAGACATACTAGCAGTCTTTAAAACATAACCGCTTGCGCCTATTTTCAAAAGATCTTTAACATATTCCTCATTATCATATGCTGATAAAATGATGATATGTGCTAATGGAAATTTCGCTTTTATTAAAGGAAAACCTTCCACACCACTCATACCGGTGAGGTTAATGTCTAATAAGATTACAGTGGGGGTTTCGGGGTCGGCCGACAAGAAGTCTTCAACACCATCGAACATCCAGATAACAGAATACTGTCCTGACATGTCCAAGAACTCAGAGTAATTTGCTCGTAGATCTATATTATCTTCTACAATTCCAACTTTTATCATATTGGTTTTTTTTATAAAAAAAAAGCAGCTAAGCACATTTGGGATGGTGTTAGCTGCTAATTAAATTTACTTACGCTCTCATAACAAATATGAGGTATTTATTATTCCTGTCAATTACTTTAAATAGTACTTTTAAAAATAAAATACATTTTTTCAAAATCGACAAGCGTTTAATTAACAGTTATTTACAGAACTCAACATTCAAACATACTCATTTATTACTTGTATAAGTAATATAAAGTATTCTATTTATTAAATTTATTTATCACTTCAAACAATTCATCGAAGGAAAAAGGTTTGGTCAAGAAATCTGAGGCCCCTATGGCA
>CAJBVG010000219.1 GCA_903958995.1 uncultured bacterium
AACAAAGGTAGAATTAAAATGTTTGTTTAAACATATAATATTTATAAATGCTTGATAATGAGGGTAAAATTATTTTTATAGTATCGTAATTGGTGGCATGACTTAAGTCATGCCACCAATAGTTGAATTATTTTACTTCTACGCCTAAATTATATAGCACAAAGCTCCAAATGTCTGCAGATTCTTCAATTATTTTTGAAGTTGGTTTGCCTGCACCATGCCCAGCTTTTGCATCAATACGAATTAGAATTGGATTTTCGCCTTTGTGTTTTGCTTGCAATGTTGCAGCAAATTTGAAAGAATGTGCTGGAACTACACGATCATCATGATCGGCAGTGGTGATTAATGTTGCTGGGTAGTTCACATTTTCTTTCACGTTATGTAGCGGAGAGTATTTGATTAAATAATCAAACTGTTCTTTCTTATCGCTTGAGCCGTACTCAACTGCCCAACCCCAACCGATTGTGAATTTATGATAGCGTAACATATCTAGAACACCCACACCTGGTAGTGCTACTTTAAATAGATCTGGTCGTTGTGTCATACACGCACCAATTAATAGGCCTCCGTTTGATCTTCCACTGATTGCAAGTTTACTAGAGTTTGTGTACTTCTCTTTTATAAGATATTCAGCAGCACCAATAAAGTCATCGAATACATTTTGTTTTTTATCTAACATGCCTGCTTTGTGCCAATCTTCACCATACTCGCCACCACCACGCAAACTTACTTGTACATAAATTCCTCCTTGTTCCATAAAGTACATATTAGAAACACTAAATGCAGGAGTTAAGCTAATATTGAATCCACCATAACCGTACAATAAAAGTGGGTTATTACCATCTAGTTTAATACCTTTTTTATGTACGATGAACATTGGAATTTTGGTCCCATCTTTAGATGCAAACCATTCTTGTTTCGTTTCATAATCATCTGTATTGATTTTGAAATTGGGCTTGGTATACAACGATGATTTACCTGTAGCGATATCTAATTGATAAATAGTCCCTGGAGTAGTGAAGTTAGTAAAGCTATAGAAACAAGTAGCATCATCTTTATTCGATTCAGCAAAAGCAACAGTGCCAATACCTGGTAATTCAATGTCTCGTACCCTTGTGCCATCAATATTAAATTCAACGATTTTTGCACTAGCATCTTTTAAATAGCTAGCGTATAGCTTGCCACCAGCTAAATGAACACCTTCTAATAATTCTTCTTGCTCTGGAATAATAACTTTCCAGCTTTCAGGTTTATTGTTTTTTGGGTCAATTGATACTACTCTATATTTTGCAGCGCCATTGTCCATCTGTACTATGAAGTTATCTCCAATGTTATCTATGATTGCATAATTATATTCGAAGCCTTTTAAGAGCACTTCAATTTTAGTATTCGCTTTCGTTAAATCTTTATATAATATTTCTGTACCTGATGTTCCTTCTGAACCATATATGATTAAATACTTTTCATCTTCGGTAACAGATGCTCCAAAGTAACGTAAAGGATGAGCTTTATCCTCGTATACTAAAATGTCTTTTGATTGATCTTCACCAATTTTATGGAAGTATACTTTTTGAAATTGATTTTGGTTTGAAAGTTCACTTACTCCTTTTGGCTCATCATATCTACTATAATAGAAACCATCGCCTTGCCAAGCAGCACCTGAAAATTTCACCCATTTTATTTCATCACTAGTTTTCGTTCCTTTTTCAATATCAATCACATAAATTTCATTCCAATCAGATCCAGAACGAGCAATAGTATATGCTGCATACTTATGATTGTTAGAAAAAGATAGTCCGCTTAATGCAACTGTACCATCTTCTGAAAGTTTATTAGGATCGAGAAAAACGTTCTCGTCTCCATTTAAACCTTTCTTATAATATACAACAGCTTGATTTTGTAATCCATCATTTTTAGAATAGAAATAATAGTCGCCTTTACGATATGGAGCTGAAATTTTTTCGTAATTCCAGATTTCTGTTAAGCGGTTTTTAATATTATCACGAAAAGGGATTTGTGATAAATAGTTATGAGTAACCTTGTTCTCAGACTCAACCCAGGCAGCTGTTTCGGCGGTAGTGTCATTTTCTAACCAACGATAAGGGTCTGCAACTTTAGTTCCAAAATAATCGTTTAATGTATCTACTTTTTTAGTTTCTGGATAGGGCAACATACTTATTTTTTTTACTTCATTTGATTTACATGCAAAGAATAAACTTAACGTTCCTAATAAAAATAAATTTTTCATATAGTATTTTTTATAATTCTCAATTCTAAAATCTCAATTCTCAGTACTATTAAGGTTTGTATTTTGATAGACTTAATATTTTTTGACTATCAGTTTCTTTCATTAACATGTCTAAGGTGTAGTCAGGATTATTGTCCATAAATTTTTTAATCACTTGCCATCCACAATACCAAGCAATGCGAGGAGCAGATTCATTAGTTAGACTAACTGTAAACGGAGCTTCTTCACTATATTTTCTATACTTTAAATAATCAGCACTAAATAAGCCTTCATCAATTAACAATTGATATATATTTTTTTCATTTGATTTACTCCACTCTAATTGCTTGTTAGTATATCCAATTTTCAAACTATCCTCTGTGTCGGGTAACATTTGATCTAAGAAATAAAGCATTTTGCCTTCATTAACTAGTACATCAATTAATCGTGGTTTAGCTAAGTCAAATGGGTATTTATAACTTGCCATTCCTTTTACAAACATGGGCATTAAATGCTCAGGAGTATATCGTCTTGTTAAGTAATCGGGTATTTCTAATGATGGATAAAATTTATAGTTCTCCCCCAAAAATAAGTCCAATCCAATACCAATATATCCATCGGTAGTAACTATCCCGTTATTAAAACCAGAGATGAATGTGCAAACTTTAGGCAAGGTATCATTCGGGTATAAGGCTTGATATTTCGCGAATACCTCCGTGATGTTTTCTTCTAATGCTTCTATTTTTTGCGAATTATAGATCGAGTCACAATCTTTCGCTAGTGTTTTAAAGTCACTGTTCTGAATAAAATTGCCAATTAGGGTAGTAAATTGTTCGTTTTGTGTGCTCCCAAAATTCATAATTTGAAGAAAATACACATTGTAAAACTCGCCATAATTGCTTTGAATGGTTTTTAGTTTATTGCCAATTTCAGAAGGCGGCGTTTCGAATAAATCTTTATCTAAACGAAGGAGTTTTATTGTTTGTATGTCCTTTGTTTCTGGGATTTTATTCGAAACAGAAGATTGTTGACATGCGTTGAATATTATCGATATAAATAGTAGTGTTAAAATCGATTTTATTATGTTACTTTGAATATTGTATTTAAGCATATTTGTAAAATGAACAAGCCTAAAATTAATCATTTCTTCTCAATTATTATTGTCCTAATTATTGGATTGTCGGCACAAAACACAATAGCTCAAGATTTCAGACTGGGTTTCAAGGGCACTCCATTATTTTCTAGCATTAAGCCAGGAAGTGATTATAATAACAGCACCGGGACTAAAATTGGATTTTCGTATGGTTTAATCTTCGATTATTTTTTGAAAGAGCATTATGCTGTTGAAACAGAATTTGGAATAAGCAGTTTAGGTGGGAATATCGAATATTCTAAATCTGACACTACTATTTCATCTGCTATAAAATCAAATTTTGTTGAGGTACCGATTACTATCAAATTATTAACTGATAATATTAATGGTAAGATGAAAGTATTTGGAAAGTTTGGAATGAATTTGGGATTTGCAACAAAATCATCAGCAGTTATTACGTACAAAAAAAATGGAATTGAATATGCTAAGGATGACATGAAAGATGCAAGTAAATATATTCAGCCTTTAAATGTTTCGTTAGTAATTGGTGGTGGTGTTGAATATAACTTAGCTAAAAATTTAGACTTAATATTAGGCCTTACCTATACCAATGGATTGTTAAATACAATGAAATCGCCATCTATATATCGATTGAATACTAGCAACCCGTCTATTAAAGCATTTGATGCAGATATGAATTATTTTGCAATTAACGTTGGATTATTATTCTAAAATGAAAGTTACGTTAGCACAGGTAAATGTACATGTAGGAAATTTCGAAGCGAATCTTTCAAAGTTTCGTGAAGCGATTCATACTGCTAAACAGGAAGGTTCTGAATTAATAATTTTTCCAGAATTAGCCATCTGTGGTTATCCACCAAGAGATTTCTTAGATTACAAGCATTTCGTGCAAGAATGTATTGATGCAGTATTAAGCTTGTCTGCAGATTGTGTTGGTGTCACTGCTATTGTAGGCTGTCCAACATTTAATCCGAATGCGGAAGGAAAGTCATTGCACAATTCTGCATATGTATTATCAAATGGTAAAGTACAAACTGTAATACATAAGACACTATTGCCAACATATGATATTTTTGATGAGTATAGATATTTCGAACCCAATCAACAATTTCATTGCGTAAATATTAATGGGAAAAAAGTAGCACTAACTATTTGCGAAGATCTTTGGAATGTAGATGAGCATAAATTGTATGTACACTCTCCAATGGAATTTCTTTCTAAGGAGCAACCAGAATTAATAATAAACATTGCAGCATCTCCATTTGATTATTTGCAGGCTCCCATAAGGAAAGAAGTGTTAAAATGGAATGTGAAAAAATATGGTATTCCATTATTATATGTAAATCATGTTGGCGCACAAACTGAATTATTGTTTGATGGTGGTTCTTTATACATAAATTCTGATGGGGTAATATGTGAAGAGTTAGCTTATTTCGAAGAACATCTTCAAACATTTTCAATTGATGAAGCAAACGTAATAGAACAAAACAATAATCAAAGAATTGCCCTAATACATGATGCTCTAGTTTTGGGCATTAAAGATTATTTTAAAAAATCTGGTTTTACAAAAGCAGTATTAGGATTGTCGGGTGGAATTGATTCTGCTATAGTTGCCGCATTAGCAGCAAAAGCTTTGGGTCCTAAAAATGTACTTGCCGTTTTATTGCCTTCACAATATTCATCAGATCATTCGATAAGTGATGCTGTAGAATTGGCCAATAATTTGGGGATTGATTACCAAGAGTTACCCATTAAAACAATATTCCATTCATTTGAATCTTCATTAAAGGAAATGTTTTCTCAACACAAGGAAGACTTAACGGAAGAGAATATGCAAGCGCGTATTAGAGGCGTTTTATTAATGGCAATTTCAAATAAGTTTGGTAACATCTTATTAAATACTTCTAATAAAAGCGAAGCAGCCGTTGGTTATGGAACCTTGTACGGAGATATGTGTGGAGGATTAGCGGTAATAGGAGATGTATATAAAACGCAAGTGTATGAGTTGGCAAATTATATAAACCGTGATTCGGTGGTTATACCAATTAACACCATTACAAAAGCACCATCAGCTGAATTAAGACCTGATCAGAAAGATTCTGACTCCTTACCTGACTATGCTATTCTCGATGAAGTATTGTATCAATACATAGAATTAGCAAAGAGTAAAAATGAACTTGTTGAATTAGGCTATAATGAAAATCTTGTAGAAAGAATTACTGGGCTTGTCAATCGTAATGAATACAAGCGTTACCAAACACCTCCAATTTTAAGGGTTTCTCCGAAAGCATTTGGTATGGGAAGAAGAATGCCGATTGTGGCTAAGTACTAACTATACTATTCTAATTTTTTTCATCAAACTAAACGCGAAAAATAGTACTGCGATTAAGCTTGCGAGATAAGCAAACCAATCTCCGTATTGAACATAAAAAGTTATCTCTTCGTTAAGATTTATATTTCCGTTTTTCGCATCTGCTTTCCACCATTCAGTAGCATCACTAACATCACCACGTTGATTAATAAAACATGATGTTCCTGTATTTGCTGAACGTGCTATACTTCTACGTGTTTCTATTGCTCTTAAACGTGCATAAGCTGCGTGATGATGATAGCCAGCAGTATTGCCCCACCATCCATCATTCGTAATTATAGCAATCATTTGTGCGCCATTTTTCACGTATCCTGTAACATATTCTCCATACACAGATTCGTAACAAATTACTGGAGCAACTCCAATTCCACTTTTAGTGTAAAGTACTTTGCGTTCTTTTTGAGTGCCTAAGCTTCCAAAAGTACCACCCATTTGTAATGCTAATGGTTCTAAGAACTTAAGCAAACTTGGGTAAGGCATTTGCTCCACACCAGCTACTAATTTTGATTTATGGTATATCTGAATACCCGGATTGTTTTCAATAAGTAATGCAGTGTTGAATGCATCGTAACAACATTCACCAGTTCTAAACTTGCGAGCAGTAACTGTTTCTTCTGATGTATAAGTTTTATAAGTTGCTGCACCAGTTATGATATTGCCGTTTTTATATTTCGATAAAAATATTCTTGCACTTAGAATTAGTGGATTTGACTCTAATGATTCTTCTGCAATATTATTAGGCAAAGCAGTCTCAGGCCAAATAAAAAACTCAGTGTTAATTTGAGCTAGAGAATCCGACAAACGAATCATGGTATTTACTTGTGACATTTCTGCCATACCCCCAAATTTATCTTTGTAAGGATCGATGTTTGGTTGAACAATAACAATATTGCAAGGGTTAATTTTTTCATCATACGATGTATAACGAGCATATGAAATACCTATTGGTACAACTATAAGAATTACAGGCACAATAAATTGTTTTGTTTTCTCCCAAGTAATTCCTGAAATGTTTGCTGTTTTTAAAATAGTTTGAAAGAGAATTAAATTAACCGCTAGCACCCAAAAACTTCCGCCAAAAACACCTGTATATTCATACCATTGAATCCATGATGGATGTTCAGCGAACGCATTCCCAAGTGTTAACCAAGGCCAAGAAAAATCCCATTGATGATGAAAGAATTCCATCCCTATCCACGCTGCAATAAAAAAGATAGAAGAGAAAAACAAATTATTTCTTTTCTTAACGAAATGATAAGCTAAGAAGACTGTACTCATCATAGTAGAATTCAATAACACAGCAATGATCATTCCTGCTGCAGATGCATTCCATATCCAATAGCTACAAGCTAAATTCCAAATGAAGAAAGAGATGAATGTGTATCTGAACAAATAACGAGAGCTTCTGATTTCTTTAGATGCAGATAGTTCGTGCTCTATTAATAATAAAGGAACGAGTGCGAAGAATAGCATAATACTTACACTAGCAGTAGGCCAAGAAATCCAGAAAAGCAAAGCGCTTAAAATTCCGTAAGCAATAAATCTTCTATGATTCGTCATCATCTTGTTCGTATTTATTTTCTTTTTTATGTATTTTTTTTACTCCCGATAGGCACACTACAAATTCTCCTTTAATAGGATTTTCAGTAAAGTGTAAAAGTAATTCTGTTGCAGATCCTCGGAGTGTTTCTTCGAATTTCTTACTTATTTCTCTTGATACGCTCATGTAATGTTCTGCGCCAAAATGAAGTATTACTTCTTCTAATAATTTCAATAAGCGATGTGGAGATTCGTAAAGTATGATGGTATCTTCAATGTTCGTTAAAAATTCTAGTCGTGTTTTTCTGCCTTTTTTTTGTGGTAGAAATCCTTCAAAATAAAACTTATCAGATGGCAATCCGGAGTTGACCAATGCAGGAACAAATGCTGTTGCGCCTGGCAATGTTTCAAAATCAATGTTCTCTTTTACACATTCTCGTACAAGTAAAAATCCAGGGTCGGAAATAGCAGGAGTGCCTGCATCACTAACAAGAGCCATGGTTTTACCTTCTTTTAATAAACGGATCACTTCTTTTAAAGCATGATGTTCGTTATGTTGATGATGTGAAAGTATACGCTTATCGATGTCGAAATGCCTAAGCAGTTGACCTGCAGTGCGAGTATCTTCAGCTAAAACTAAGTCTACTTCCTTTAATATCCTTAAGGCTCTAAAGGTAATATCCTCTAAATTTCCAATAGGTGTGGGTACCACGTAAAGTTTGCCGCTCATAGTAGCGAAAATATGGTAAATAATAAGGCTAGACAAATCTATGTTCAATATAATGAATCAATTTTGAGGATTACAGCAAATGAACACACAATTTATTATCTTTGTGTAAACTTAAATTTATGTTATTAGTACCGTATATCAGAGAGAATCGCGAGCATGTGATTGAGCGTTTGCAACGTAAAAACTTTAAAAATGTAGAGTTGGTAGATATCATTATCAGCCTAGATGAGAAGCGTAGAAGTATGCAAAACCAATCCGATACGGTAGCTTCAGAAGCAAATTTGTTAGCAAAGCAAGTTGGCGATTTGATGCGTGCAGGCAACAAAGAAGAAGCCGAACGTGTAAAAATAAAATCAGCAGAATACAAAGATCAAATCAAAAACTTCACGGAGCAAGTTGCTTTAGCTGAAGAAGAGTTATATCAAGCATTAGTTCAATTACCAAACTTGCCTCATACTTCAGTGCCTACTGGTATTACTCCAGAAGAAAACGAAGTAGTGCATGAATGGGGAGTAATTCCAACACTTTATGAAGGTGCTAAACCGCATTGGGAGTTAACCACTCAATATGATATTATTGATTTTGAGTTGGGCGTTAAAATTACTGGTGCAGGTTTCCCGGTATATAAAGGGAAAGGTGCTCGTTTGCAAAGAGCATTAATAAATTTCTTTTTAGATGAAGCAATAAAAGCGGGATATACAGAGATAATGCCTCCTCATGTTGTGAATGCAGCATCGGGTTTTGGTACTGGCCAATTACCAGACAAAGAAGGACAAATGTACCATATGCAAGTAGATGATCTTTACATGATCCCTACAGCTGAGGTTCCTATTACCAATTTGTATCGTGATGTCATTTTAAAGGAAGAAGAACTTCCGATAATGAATGTTGCTTATACTCCTTGTTTTAGAAGAGAAGCAGGTTCGTATGGTGCTCACGTACGCGGATTAAATCGTTTACATCAATTTGATAAAATTGAAATTGTTCAAATCGCACATCCAGAAAAATCATATGAGATTTTAGAAAGCATGGTTGCTCATGTGAAATCACTATTAGAAAAATTAGAAATTCCATACCGCATTTTACGTTTATGTGGAGGTGATATGGGTTTTACTTCGGCATTGACATATGATTTCGAAACGTATTCAACAGCTCAAGGTCGTTGGTTAGAAGTGAGTTCTACCTCATGCTTCGAAACTTTCCAAGCGAATAGAATGAAATGTAGATTTAAAGGTAAAGACGGGAAAAATCAATTGGTTCATACCTTAAATGGTAGTGCTTTGGCATTACCTAGAATTGTAGCAACTCTTTTAGAAAACAACCAAACACCAGAAGGAATTATGATTCCGAAAGTGTTGGTGCCTTATACTGGATTTGACAGAATTGGGTAATGAGTATTGAGTAATTTCTCACTACTCACTACCCAATACTCACTACCCACTACCCACTACTCAATACCTATTAATAACAGCTTCCTTACTTGCTGGCCTAAGCTTTATTCGCCAAGTAAACCCTTTCAGCTTTAAATCCTCTTCTTTTACTTCATCGAGCGGAGAGAAAACAGCATCTGGTTTTACTAGGAAATTAACTTTCTGAACTTTATTATCTCTAAAGCTAATTATCATATTGCTACAATCGGCTTTGTTTACACCTAAATATTCACCAGGTTTTTCTTCTTCTTTTGCGTAGTAAATGCTTTGCCCATTTCCCTCTACATTTAATATATTCAGTTTATTTTCTTTAAAAAATCCAAACATATTTTTACCACGAATCTGATCGAATTTCATTGTATCTAATGAGTCAATCATTACTAGAAAAGCATTGTCCAATAAATTCATTTTATTAAGATCGCCGTTCTTTATTTCCATTGTAATAAAGTCTGCCGTCATCTGTGCATTTTGAGACCAAATAGTAGGATTTTTAAAGCAGCGCATGGTCGAATCTTTATAGGTATAAACCATAGAATCACATCTCAATTGCAAATCGGCTTTAAACGCTCTTACATCATGATAGGCAATGAGTGTACGATATAACATTTTCTTATCCATGAAACTACGAAGTGTATCTGCAGATAAAAATAAGGAGTCGTTATCGACCAAAACAATTACATAAGCTTTATCAGTAACCACAGAAGATTCCGTGTTTTTATTGTAATTCGCTTTGTTACCTTTTAAAATTATGTTTTGCGCAGTATCAACAAATGTTACATTCTTGGTGGCTCTGCCTAATCCTTTAGCCCTATCGAAAAACAATAAATTTCCTGACAAGGTTTGTGAGCCAGTTTTGTAATAAGGGTTCTTTGTGAATTGTGCGATATCAGTTACAGTGTTATAAGTTCCAGCTTCCGCATAAAGAAAATCTTCTTTAGAAGTAATTGTTGTTGGTCCGAGGAAGGTTGCAATTTTAGTTTTTGAATTATACTTTAAGGTATCCGATTTTAATAAATATTTTGGGTTAGTTAATACTACTTCTTTCTTGAAATAAGCATCTGCAGTATTTGCAAAATAATAGCCCAACTTGCTGGTGAGTACATTTTCTGCACTGGTAATTTTGCCGCCTTGAGTATAGGTTGCAATTCTGTTTTTGGTATCATAATCCAGAACAGTGGTGGTAAGCACCATGTCGTTATGAATGACACGAACATTTTTATTGAATCGTGCAATTTTGGTATTCCCATCATAATTTAGAAAGTCGCCAAAAAGTTGTAAGGAATCTCCTTGAACAATACGCACTTTGCCATAAGCGTCCACTGCATTACGAACATCATATAATAAGGCAGAGTCGCAGTAGAAATAAACATTATCCTGTTTAAACTGGCAATTGCCTTTCAATTTCTTTATTTGTTCGTTTTCTAGTTTTACGTACTCGAAAACATCTGCATTGATTACTTCTACCTTGCTTACTTTTTGAGAAAAGCTGACAAAAGGGATGAATAAACAAATAATTAGGTACTTTAAAAATTTCATGCAGGGCAAAAATACAACGATTTTAATACTTTTGTGCTAAATGTTAGCAAAACTCAAAGACTATATTCATCAGCATAAGCTATTAAACGAGCATGATCACCTATTATTGGGAGTGAGTGGTGGTGTAGATTCTATGGTGTTGCTTCATCTCTTTCAACAGTTACCCTATTCAATTGCCGTCGCACACGTTAATTTTGGACTTAGAGGTGTTGAGTCGGATGAAGATGAAGAATTTGTTGTTGAATATTGCCAAAAGCACAACATTAAAGCATTTACTAATAATGTAGATACCTTAGCTTATGTAAACTCTAGCAAAGTTTCTATTCAGATGGCAGCCCGAACATTGAGATATAATTGGTTTGAGAAGCTTAAAATAGAACATCAATTTAAGCACTTACTAACTGCTCATCATTCAGACGATTCGGTGGAGACTATATTTATCAATATTCTCAGAGGAACTGGGATAAGTGGTTTAAAAGGGATTACAAGTAATGAAAATGCTATTCGCCCCTTATTGTCATTTACAAGAGCCGAGATTATTGATTATGCAAACTCAGTAAACTTAGTTTGGAGAGAAGATTCTTCAAATGCTAAAGAAGATTATCTGAGGAATAAACTAAGGCATTCAATTTTGCCAATGTTTGATAGCATTAATGATATATGGCGTCAAAAATTAGTTCAGTTGAGTGATGATATTTCTGTATCGGAAAACGTATTGACTGATTATTATAATCAGCATTTGCCGAAGTTTTATTCAGACGCGAGAATTCAATTAGCAAAGTTAAATGACTTAGATTTTTCAGAATGGATGCTTCGGAGATTATTGATTAGCCTTGGTTTTACACATCAAACCATTTCTGATATAATATTAAATCTAGAAATTCAGAAAGGGAAAATGTACGAAAGTTCAACATTTATATTACAAAAAGAAGATGATGCATTTCGTGTAATTGCTAAGGATGAAAATCAAATAGAAGAGTATTCAGCTGTAATTATTGAAGAACAAAATCAGATTGAATTTTCGAATTCAATTTTCGATATGGGCAATATTTTGGTAAGTGAGTTTAATGGAAAATATAGGGAGAAAGAATCTTTCTTGGATTATAACAAATTAGATTTCCCGCTGTTAATTAGAAAATGGCAAGCAGGAGATTGGTTTGTTCCTTTTGGGATGAAAGGGAGGAAAAAGTTAAGCGACTATTTTGTCGATGAAAAATTTACAATTCAGGAAAAAGAAAATACCTTTGTAATAGTATCGGGTGAAGATATTGTATGTATCTTAGGGCATCGGATCGACGATAGGTATAGCGTTAATAAAAACACTACCATAATATATCACATTAAACAGAAACATGGCTAAGCATGTATTATATCAAGAACGTCAGACTTTAGGAAACATAAAGTTCTGGACTACCCGTCGCTTTGTATTAGGATTATTCTGTTTCGTAGCTTATTATATTTCTGAAGAGAGAAATAGGGCCGAAGAAGCTGATTTATTCTTAGTGGTAGGTTCTGGTATTTTACTTATTTCAATCATTTTCGTGTTTCTTACACACTTCCGTACCGTTATTGAGAATGGTAGTTTGATTCTTACTGGGATTTATAGCACTAAAAAAGTTAAAATTGATTTGAGTAATATCGTGAGCTCTGAGATTGTACGCTATAGCCCATTTATGATAAACAATCCAGTTTACAATTTGCATAAAAAGGGAACCATACGCTTTTATGCTTATGGGAAGTATGCAGTAAAAATTACTGATAAAGATGGCTTGTCTTATTTAATCGGATCACAAGACCCAATTGAATTAGATGCTGTGGTTAAAACAGTCATTACTAAATAGTATCGGGTAATGGGTATCGGGTATCGAGTTAACTACTACTTACTTCACTCATCATTAATCTTGTCAATCCCTGTCCAACAGCCGCAAATTCCTAATTCCCTGTCTGCCGACAGGCAGGCTAATTCCTAATTTTTCTTAATTCTTTTTAAGTCCAATTTCTCTCAAGCGTTCGTCGAGGTATTGCCCCGCAGTATAATCATCGTATGCTTTTGGCTGTTCATTGTTGATGCACGATGCAAGGCAAGCTAAGCTCATCTCTGAGCGAGGGTGCAAGAAGAATGGCACAGAGTAGCGTGATGTGCCCATGAGTTCTCTTGGAGGGTTTACAACACGATGTGTAGTTGATTTTAATTTATTGTTAGTTAATCGTTGAAGCATATCGCCAACATTGACAACTATATCATCTGCAAGAGCTTTAATAGGCAACCAATCGCCATCTCTCGTTAATACTTCTAATCCATCGGCACTAGCGCCAATTAATAAGGTAATAAGGTTAATGTCTTCATGTGCTCCTGCTCTAACAGCATCAGCGGGTAAACTATCGGGGTTTGTTATTGGGAAGTAGTGTATACCTCTTAGAATACTATTCCCATTTTTAATTTTTTCGTCAAAATAGTTTTCAGGGAGATTTAAGTAAACAGCAATCGCTCTAAGAATATGTGTTCCGGCATGTTCAAGCTTCTGATATACTTCTTTAGTAATTTCATTGAAACGAGGTAATTCTGAAACTGAAATATTATCAGGGTATTCATCTTTAGGCATTATTTCACCTTCTACAAATTGACCAACTTGCCAGAACTCTTTCAAATCAGGAGTATTCGAATCTTTAGCTTTTTCTCTTCCTTTGCTAGTATATCCTCGTTGGCCAGCTAGCTCTATAATTTCGTATTTCTTTTTAAGATCTTCTTGTAAATCGAATAGCTTTTTCACTTCAACATATAGTTCAGCCATTAGCTCTTTACTTAACCCATGATTCGTAATTGTAACGAATCCAGTTTCATTGAAGGCTTTGCCAATTCCATTCGAAAATTCTTTTCTTTCGTCAGCACTTCCATTGGTGTAATCGTTTAAATCTAAACGAGGGATAATAACTTTTGACATAGTGTTGTTGTTTTAGTAATTAAAAATACACAATTGAAATTAAATATAATAGTGTTTTATGATGGATTGATAGCTAGCATATATAAATAGCATGCAGAACAAGATCATATGTAGAATTAGAATCCAATTTAAGTAGGTATTGTCAAACTCCCAAGTTACTTGATGTGTACCTGGTGTTAAAACGACTAATTGCTGCGCATAATTTACTGTTTGTATGGTTTGCTTTTCATTGTCAATTCTTGCAATCCAACCTGCATAAGGGTTTTGAGCAAAAACTAATAATGCAGTATCTGTCGAACTATAGTTAAGATTAAACTGTCGGGGAGAATAGCTTATAGTATTTATTTTTACGACTCCAGTATATATTTTTTTCGTGTTGTAATTAGAATTGTATTTCCAAGTTGTTTTACTAGATACCAATGTAGGAGTATCACTCTCCTGTAAAGTAGTGGGAAAAGAAAACCATGCATGTTCCCAAATGCTATCTTTTAAAGGAGATTCAGATAAAGAGTTAAAGGTATTCAGAACAAAAGGATTATAGCCATCAATTGCGATTTCTCCGAAATAACAATTCATATTCCAATTTAGAGGCCAACGATATTCATATTGTTGATCGATACTGCTTATTAGTGCTTGTTGCTTGGGTGTATTGAATTGTTTTGGCGCATTAATGAGTAATGAATCTACTGCAGATGTTTTGGTATCTAACACCATTGTGGCCATAGCATTTATTCTAACGTTAATAAATAAATCCAACATGCAAACAATGATGATTAAATAGCGCGGCATTTTTTTTATCA
>CAJBVG010000220.1 GCA_903958995.1 uncultured bacterium
AAGCATAAGGTACACCTAAACGATTTGAGAAAAATTCAATCATCTCTGGAGTTTTACCGAAAATTAATTTTGCATAGGGAGCAAATGCTGGTTCCATGTAGTAGTTAACTTCCATGTTTCTCCATTTGTCTTTATACACAGTGAATTTCCCACCACCTAGAAATACTAAGTAAGGAGCATGCGGTAAATCTTGTTTCCAATAATCGGTACGAGTACCATTAGATTGATTTGTAGAATATACTAAACGACCATTTGATAAGGTTACGAAAGAAGTATCAACAGTAATGGCAATTTCTTGAGTGAAGCGTTCGTTACCTGCTTCTATTGTTGGAAACCAACATGAGTTCGATTCCGTTTCTCCTTGTGTCCAAAATTCTTTAGGCTTGTATTGATTTTTTCCATCCGGATTAATAAAATAAAACCCCTTATCGGAAGTAATAGCTGCACTGCCCTTAATCTTTATACGATTAGGCATTGCTACATAATCAACAAAGACATCATAACTTTCTTCTTTGGTAAATTTCTTACCAAGGTTGATGATTAACTTATAGCCATCATAAGTATACTCTGCTTTTTTATTATTGATTTTAACTTCGTTTATTTTATATCCTTTGGCGTCTAATTCTAATACGTTAGTTGCATAAAAATATGGACGAACTTTTAGATTTGCTTTACCATATACAAAACAGCTATCCCAATTTAAGTTGATATCTAATTTTGTGTGAAGTATATCTGATTTACGAGTATAAGAAGAAAAATAATTTTTCTTTGGTGTTTCACTCTTTACTGTAACCTCTGGTAAATTAACCTCCACTTTTGCAGAGTTATCATTTCTAACTTTACAAGCACTAATAACGATAGCTACAATGCTTACACTAACTACTAATTTCAACTTCATCGATTTTTATTTTTCGGATAATAATTTTTTAATAAATGATTCAAATTCAGCTTTGAATTCTATGTAATGTTTCCCGGTAGCTGGACCAGAATAGCCGGTATGAATTTTTCTAACCTTCCCATGTTTATCAATAATAATCATTGTTGGGAAAGCTAAGAAATTTTTAAGCATCGGTAACGACTCATTTACAAAACCCTTTTTATTTGAACCTGGTATTAATAGTTCATATGGGATTTGTAATCTATTTTTCATTTTAGTGACATTGTTTGCAGCAACTTCAAAATCTTCACTACGCTCATAACACAGTCCAATAACTTCTAGTCCTTCTGCTTTAATATTATTGTAGAAAGGAACAAGATAACTTGTTTCATCCATACAATTCGGGCACCAGGTACCCATAATTTGAATAACAACTACTTTGTTATCGTATCTGCTATCTGTTAAAGAAATTAATTTACCATCTATATTTTTAAATTGAAATTCGAGTTTATCAATTCCATCCTTTAAAAATGTAAGGCTATCTGCATTTGGGAGTTTAGCTAAATCATTTCGCTTAGCAGTCCAAAGTTGTTTGCCACTCCAACCAGAATAAAGGCTTGCATTAATAATAGAATTATTATCAGCAGAAAGTTCAGCTTTAAATAGATAGGCATGAGATCCATCAAAAGTCGATAAAGATAACTCCTTGCCGTTTGTTGTGCCTTCTAAATAACGATAGTCGCCAGTGGTAGAAAGAAATGTACCGTAGATTTTATTCTTAACGATTTTAAATTCACCAATAGCAATTGAGGTATCCGTAAATTCTTCATTAGTAAAAATAGCATCCCATGTTCCAGCAATATTTTTATTTGCAATAGTATCACTCTCAAAACGATTTTCGATTCCGTAATATGCTTTTACAGGCATACTCACTGTATGATCGGGATATATTCTTGTCCAACGACCTACCAACGAATCGCCAGTAACATGTACCATAAATTCCGAGTCGAAAAATGGCATATTGATTTTTAAGCTATCACCAGCAATAATGAGCTCGTCAACTTTTAGACGTTCCTCTGCATTTTGAATTAGCAATACTTGTTTCCCATCCTCACAAATCACTTCAAAAATAAATGGAATACTAATTCCATCTTTTGTAAACAGCTCGGCTTTCCAGAACCCTTTCTTTAGGTTGGAGCACTTTTGATGGGTACAGTTTATATTACTAAAAGTAGTGATAAGTAGTATAATAAATATGTAAAATCTGCGCAAATTCCTCATTTATATAGTTATAAAGGTGTTAAAGTTAAGAAACCTTTTAATAAATCTGATAAAAATATCTATATTGCTAACCTATTTAACAAAATAAAAATGAAAGCACTCAGAGTACTTAGCGTATTATTAATTCTAACCATTACTCCAGCATTTCTATTTGCTCAAGTAGCGGCAGAAAAGAAAAAGCTAAAAAAAGAATTAAGAATGTATCGTAAGATGAAACCCATGGAAATTCGTTCTATGAAAATGAATTACGATAACAAACTTAAAGACAAGAAAAATCAAGAATTGATTTACAAACAAATGCAACGCAAATACGATTCATTACAAAACGTATTAAATGCAAATAGTTCAAAAATGAGTCAGTTAGAAGTTCAACTTTTACAAGCACAAGCTGCATCATTAAATGCAAAACCTGCCGGTGCAAAAGGGTATTATTACCGAGTACAATTAGGTGCATATAAATTTTACGATATCAAATCTAAAAACTCAAGCGACGAATCTTTCAGTGCGGAGAGCACACCAGAAATGGACAAGATGACTGTTGGTTTATTTTATACACTAGCAGAAGCAGATCAATTTAAAGAAGATGTACGTAGTATGGGTATTAAAGATGCATATGTAGTTCCATTTAAAGATGGCAAACGCGTAACACATAAGGAAGCTGCTGAAGGGCTTAAGAAATCGAAATAACGAATTAGCGAACTGACGAATTAGCGAATTAGCGAAAAATAAAAAAAGTCCTCCGTGAAAACGTGAGGACTTTTTTATTTAATGAATATTTTAATTTGTGTTTTGCAAATTCGCTAGTTCGCAAATTCGAATCTTCGTTATTTAAGGATTTCTCTTGAAATTACAATTCTCTGAATCTCAGAAGTACCTTCATAAATTTGAGTAATTTTCGCATCACGCATTAAACGTTCTACGTGGAATTCTTTTACGAATCCGTAACCACCATGAATCTGAACTGCTTCAACAGTTGTGCGCATCGCTGTTTCTGAAGCGAATAATTTCGCCATAGAACTTGCTTGTGCATAATCCATTTTTTTGTCTTTCATCCAAGCAGATTTTAAACACAACAAACGAGCAGCTTCAATTTCTGTAGCCATGTCTGCTAATTTAAATTGTATTGCTTGGTGATTAGAGATAGTTGTTCCGAATGCTTTACGTTCTTTAGAATAAGCAAGGGCTAATTCATATGCACCACTAGCAATTCCTAATGCTTGCGAAGCAATACCAATTCGTCCACCTGCTAATGTTTTCATTGCAAATTTAAAACCGAAACCATCTTCACCAATTCTATTTTCTTTAGGGACTTTAACATCCGTAAACATTAATGAATGTGTATCTGATCCTCTAATTCCCAATTTATTTTCTTTTAGACCAACTTCGAAACCAGGCATTCCTTTTTCTACGATTAAGGCATTAATACCACGGTGACCTTTAGCTACATCAGTTTGTGCAATTACGATGTAATATTCTGCACTGCCTCCATTTGTAATCCAGTTTTTGGTACCATTTAATAAGTAATAATCACCTTTGTCTTCGGCAGTAGTACGTTGCATGGTAGCATCAGAACCTGCTTCTGGTTCCGACAAACAAAATGCACCGATTTTTTGACCAGATGCCAAAGGCACTAAATATTTTTGTTTTTGTTCTTCCGAACCGTATGCTTCTAAACCGTAACACACTAATGAGTTATTTACCGAAACTACAACCGATGCAGAAGCATCTACTTTCGATAATTCTTCCATTGCTAATACGTAAGAAATAGTATCTAAACCAGCTCCTCCGTATTTAGGGTCAACCATCATTCCTAAGAAACCTAGTTCACCTAATTTCTTAATTTGTTCTGCTGGAAATTTTTGATGTTCATCACGTTCGATAACACCAGGTTTTAATTCATTCTGCGCGAAATCTCTCGCAGCTTGTTGAATCATTAAGTGTTCTTCAGATAATTCGAAATGCATAAGATATTATTTAGTGTTTATAATTTTATTAATAATGTTTGTGCTTGAATAGCCCTCCATAAAATCCATAGTTTCTACTCGTCCGCCATTCGCAATAACGACATCGGCACCTACAATTTTATCGATACTATAATCACTTCCTTTTACTAAGATATCAGGTTTTAAAAAATCAATCAACTCGAAAGGTGTTTCTTCATCAAACAGAACAACAGCATCTACAAAAAACATCGATGCTAACACCTCCGCTCTTGATAGCTCATCTTGTAATGGGCGCGAAGGGCCTTTAATACGAGATACTGATTGATCGGTGTTTAAGCCAATAATCATTTTATCTCCTAATGATGAAGCTCTCGATAAATAATTTACATGCCCTCGGTGTACAAGATCGAAACAGCCATTGGTAAAAACAACTTTTTGACCAATGTAATGCCAAATTTTTAACATGCTTAATGCTTCTTCTCGACCAACAATTTTTGAACGAAGTTTTTCGAATTTATCTACCGTAATTTTCATTTTTTCTTATTGTTTATAAATATAAATAATAAGCTGATGCTTCCAACGACTAATATGGATAATATTTGTGAGGAGTGATTTAAAGTAGCATAGGTTAAGCCATCTGCCGATTGTATTCCGTAGACTAACAGACCTAATTGAATAGCCGCTTCATAAGCACCTATTCCACCTTGTACTGGTGCCGACATTCCCACACCACCAACTGCCATAATAAATAATGCAGAACTCATTGTTAAACCTGAAGTTGGTTCAATAGCAAAGAAGCAAAGCCAAGTTGATAAGGTGTATAAAGCCCATATCATTAAGGAATAGAAAATAAACAATCCCTTATTTCCCATTTTGCCAACAGAAAATACTCCATCCTTAAACCCTAATATAATGCTTACAATTTTCGAATAAAGTTTATTGCTCATTAATGATTGGTGATATTTTTTTACCAACCAAAGTGCAACAACAAATAATATAAATAGTATTACCGAAAGACCTATCCACGATTGTGCATTTTGTGCTTTCTCGATGTAAGGATTTATAATGTTGATGAATAAAAAATCTTTGATAGTATTGTATTCAATCAGTACTGAAAGAATTAGAATGCCTAGTAAAAAAAGGACATCAATAATTCGTTCGATAATAACAGTGCCGATTAATGTGTTCACAGGGATGTTATCTGTTTTTACTAATACCCCACAACGAGAAACCTCTCCCATACGAGGAACAGCCAAATTGGATAAATAGCCAATCATAACAGCATGAAAAGTATTGATTTTACTAGGAGAATAGCCTAATGGTTTCATTAACATTCTCCAACGTAAACCACGAATGTAATGAGCAATTAAAGAAACGATTACCGAAAGGATTACCCAATTGTAATTCGCATTTTTTAAATCAGAAACTATTTTAGAAAGATCTTGCCCACGAAAAGCTAACCAGAGTAATGTAGCACCAATGCCCAGTAAAATAACATACTTTAATATTGGGACAATTTTTTTCATTCTAAGAATTATACCAAACGATTATTTGCATCTGGGAAAATAGAGATAGGCTCATGTTTTTTAGCTTCCTCAAAATCCATAATCGCATAAGAAATTACAATGATGACATCTCCAACTTGAGCTTTACGAGCAGCAGGCCCATTTAAACAAACGATGCCGGTTCCTCTTTCACCCTTAATAACGTAGGTTTCTAAGCGCTCCCCATTGTTCACATTCACCACTTGTACTTTTTCGTGCACAATTAAGTTTGCTGCATCCATTAAATCTTCATCAATGGTTATGCTACCTACATAATTTAGCTCCGCTTGAGTAACTTTTGCTCTATGAATTTTTGATTTTAAAACTTCGATTTGCATGGCCGCAAAGGTATGATAATAATTGAAATTTTGAATAATTACGACTTAACGTACATATTGTCGATTAAGCGTGTAGTACCAAATTTAACAGCAATAATCATCAAAAGTTTATCATTTTGATTGATTTTTAAGACTTTTTGTAAGGTTTCTGGGTTCACTAAGTCGATGTACTCTAATTGTATACTCGGAATACTTTGTAAAATGGCATTTGCTTTTGCTAATAGATTTTCAAAATCGAACTCCTGATTATCAATCCCTGTTTTAACAGACATTAAAGCTTCGTAAATTTTCCCAGAGGCTAAGTGTTCAGCATCATTCAAACGAATATTCCTCGAACTCATTGCTAAACCGTTCTTTTCACGAATTATCGGACAAATATGTAATTCTATTGGAAGCTTGAAATCCTGTATTAAACGCTTTATAATAAGTGTTTGTTGAAAATCCTTTTGTCCAAAATAAGCATTATCGGGTTTTACGATGTTAAACAACTTATATACTACTTGACCAACACCTTTAAAATGACCAGGACGCATGGCACCTTCCCAAATATTCTCTAATTCGCCAAAAGTATGAGTCCAAGGAGTATTATCACCATAAATATCTTCTACTTCAGGTAAAAAGAGAATGCTACAACCCGCTTTTTCAAGCAGTTCCGTATCTTTTTCGATTGGGCGAGGATATTTTTCAAGATCTTTTGGATCGTTAAATTGAGTAGGATTGACGAAAATACTGCAAATAACAACATCGTTTTCCTTTAGAGCAATTTCTAAAAGTGAGATATGTCCGGCGTGTAAAGCGCCCATAGTAGGCACGAAACCGATTTTATTTCCGGATTGCTTGAGCGAGGAAAGTAATTCGACTAGCTCTTTAGAGGTTTTTACTATTTTCAAAACGTTGTCTAAAAGAGGGCTAAAATTGGAAAAAAATTTATAATAACAAGCATCCTTCTATAATTTGTTGAAAAAATTGAATATAATTAGTATATTTGCAGTCCCAATTCATTTCGCCTTAGGGCGGTAATTTGTTGATTAGGAGTAAGTTCAGTATGGCAAAAACAAAGATTCTCTTTATCACTCACGAAATGTCTCCTTTTTTGGAGATATCTAAAATCGCGAAAATAACACGTCAGTTACCACAAGCAATGCAAGAAAAAGGATTTGAAATCCGAATCTTGATGCCACGTTTTGGTAATATCAATGAAAGAAGAAATCGTTTACATGAAGTTATTCGCCTTTCAGGTATGAATATCGTCATCAACGATAACGACAATCCATTGATTATCAAAGTAGCTTCATTGCCAACTGCTCGTATGCAGGTGTATTTCTTAGATAATGAGGAATACTTCCAACGTAAATCAATCTTTAGAGATACTAAAGAGAAATTCCACGACGATAATGATGAGCGAATGATATTCTTCTGTAAAGGAGCAATTGAAACGGTTAAGAAATTAGGTTGGATGCCAGATGTGGTTCATTGCTTCGGTTGGATGAGTAGTCTTGTTCCGATGTATTTGAAAACATCTTACAAAGAAGACCCAATGTTCAAAAATACTAAAGTAGTATACTCAGTATACGAGAACTGCTTTACTGAATCATTACATAAAGACCTTAAAACGAAGTCATTAATGCCTGAAATGTCGACAAACGACACTACATTATTAAAAGACTCTACTTGTACGTCATTACACATCAATGCAATTAATTATTCGGATGCTGTAATTAAGGCAGACGAAAACATCGATAATGCCGTTATGAAGTTTCTTTCTAAGCAAACTGACAAAAAAATCGTAGAAAATTTCAATCATGATGAAATAGATTTCGATACTTTTGTGCAGTTTTACGAAGAATTTAACGAAGAGTTAGTGACTGTTTAATTATCGATTTTTACATGAAATTCAATAAAGTCAAAGACTTATTAATAGTATTAATAGGTCTTTTTATTTTACAAGCCTGCAAGAAAGAAGGCGATATCGGTTTAGAACAACAAATCGATGAACAAGGTTTATATGGAAAGCTAGTTGATACTTGTACAGTACAACTTTTTTCTGTTAAGGATGATACCTTAATTACCTCAAATTATGTTCGTAACCAACTAGGCGATTTTCATGATCCATTGTTGGGTATTACAACTTCTAGCATAGCATTTCAAGCTACGCTATCTAAAAACAATGTTGCTTTTGGAACTGGATTAGTGCTAGACTCAATTGTTATGGTATTAGGTTATCCTGCTAATAAGGCGGATCGTTTTTATGGCGATTCTGCATCACGCATGGAAATCAATGTTTACCAATTAGATGAGAACATTTCTAACGATTCTATTTATTATTCAAACAAATCTTACAAAATAAAGTCGACTGCAGTAGCAACAAAAAATATTCAAGCTCGACCAAATGATTCATTAATTATCCAAAACGTACGAGTTGGAAAAGCCGATACTGTAGCTAAAGTATACCCACAATTACGTATTCGTTTAGATGATGCTTTTGGCAATGAGCTTTTATCAAAATCTGGACAAACTGCATTAAGCAGTAGTGCTGCATTTTTAGATGCTTATAAAGGATTCTACATTACTGCTACTAAACTTAGTGGCGACGGTGGTACAATGTCTTTCGACTTAACGAACACAAATCGTTCTTATGTAGCACTTTATTATAAAGTAAACAAAGACTCTACTTCTTCAACCGTTAAGGATACTACAAATTTTGTGTTTAACATTAACAGTAGCTCTGCGAATGTAAATAAGTATGTACATGATTATACAGGTACCGAAGTAACTGCTCAATTAGCCGATTCGACATTAGGAAAAGATAAAATATTTATTCAATCATTAGCGGGTTTACGAGGCAAACTAAGATTCCCTACTTTAGAGCATTTACTAGACTCAGGAGCCATTGCTGTGAATAGAGCAGAATTAATCATTAAGCCTTTATCAGGTACCGAATCACCATATGCTCCAATTGGTACTATTTCTATCAAAGGCAGATATAAGGATAACACTGAAGTGTTAATAAACACTGGAGTTTATAACTCAACCACCAAAGAGTACAAGATTGATTTAACAAGATCAATTCAGTTCATTTTAAACAAGCAATTTGATTTTAAAGAATTATATATTGAAGATAATAGCAAGCAGATCAATCCCCGCAGATCTGTTATTGCAGGTGTAAATTCATCATCGCCTATAAAGCTTAGGATTTTTTACACGAAACTTTATTGATATTAAACCAGGAATAATTTACTTTTATATTACTTATACATTTAAAGCTCAAAAATATGTGTGGAATAGTAGGTTACATAGGCTTTCGTGAAGCTTACCCAATTATAATTAAAGGATTACAACGATTAGAATACAGAGGATATGACAGTGCGGGTGTTGCGCTCTTAAATGGAGACATGCACATCTACAAGAAGCAAGGCAAGGTTAGTGACTTGGAAGCTTTTGTGGCGAACCAACCTACAAGTGCTACACTTGGTATGGGTCATACACGCTGGGCTACACACGGTGAACCTAGTGATCGCAATTCACATCCACATACTTCGAATAACGGGAAATTAAGCATTATACATAACGGTATTATTGAAAACTACTCATCGATTAAAGAAGAGATGATTAAACGTGGTCATACCTTTAATAGCGATACCGATACTGAAGTGTTAATTCACTTAAT
>CAJBVG010000221.1 GCA_903958995.1 uncultured bacterium
ACCAGCGTTAGAAACGGTAATCACCACTTCTTCATTCTCAATCATATCTTCCATACGGAACTCACCACCAGCATATACAATCTCAGAGCGACGATCATCACCAAAACGCTCACGCATATCAGTTAACTCATCCTTTATAATTTGCATTCTTAAGCCTTCGTCAGCTAAAATTCCTTTCAAACGCTCTATCAATGCCATTAACTCTTCGAATTCAGCTTTAATCTTATCTCGCTCTAAACCAGTTAAAACACGTAAACGCATTTCAAGGATTGCACGAGCTTGAATTTCTGATAATCCAAATTTCTCCATTAAGCCTTCACGAGCTTCTTCTGGTGTTTTTGAATTACGAATCAAGGCAATAACCTCGTCTAAATGATCTAAGGCAATTAATAAACCCTGTAAGATATGTGCACGTTTCTCTGCTTCGTCCAATTCGTATTGAGTACGACGAACAATAACATCGTGACGGTGATCAACGAAATGATGGATTAAATCTTTAAGATTTAACATCATCGGGCGACCTTTAACTAAGGCAATGCTATTAATTGAAAATGAGGTCTGTAAGGCTGTGTACTTAAATAAGTTATTTAATACTACACCTGCGTTTGCATCACGTTTAATTTCGTAAACCACACGCATACCATCTCTGTCAGATTCATCACGAATGTCGGAAATGCCTTCTAATTTTTTCTCATTGACTAATTCAGCAGTACGTTCAATCATACTTGCCTTATTCACTTGATAAGGGATTTCGGTAACGATAATACGTTCACGATCGTGGCCATAAGTTTCGATTTCTGCTTTCGCACGCATCACAACTCGTCCGCGACCAGTATGATAAGCATCTTTGATACCATCATAACCGTATATAATACCTCCAGTAGGAAAATCTGGAGCTTTAACGAACTTCATCAGTCCGTCGATTTCTATGTCTTTATTATCGATATATGCAAATACAGCATCAATTACCTCACGTAAGTTATGGGGAGCCATATTGGTTGCCATACCTACTGCGATACCTGAAGTACCATTTACTAATAAATTCGGGATTTTAGCAGGAAGAACAGTTGGCTCTTCTAATGAATCGTCGAAATTGAGTTGGAAATCAACTGTATTCTTGTTGATATCGTTCAACATCTCCTCCGCCACTTTGGTTAAGCGAGCTTCGGTATAACGCATTGCGGCTGGACTATCACCATCTACAGATCCAAAGTTACCTTGTCCATCAACCATCATGTAACGTAATGACCAATCTTGAGCCATACGAACCATAGTATCATAAACAGATGAGTCACCATGAGGGTGATACTTACCTAATACTTCCCCGACAATTCTGGCAGATTTCTTAAATGGCTTACCACTGGTAACACCCAAATCCAACATACCGTAGAGTACTCTTCTGTGAACCGGCTTCAAACCGTCGCGCACATCTGGTAAAGCACGAGAAACAATAACCGACATCGAATAATCGATGTAAGCAGATTTCATTTCTTCTTCAATGTTAATCGGGATAATTCTTTCGTTTTCTGACATCTCTCTTTACTAATTTTTATAACCTCGTAAAGGTAACAAAAAGCAGTTGTTTTAGTACGATTGTGGAAAAGTTAAGAACAAAATTTTAGACCCAAGAAATGCCTTTTTTTAGGAGTGATAAAGTACGCTCTTCTTCAGAACCCCAAACGGGCTGAAACTGGTATTCCCATTGAGCATGGGGAGGCATCGATATTAAAATTGACTCCGTTCTACCAGCAGTATCGAAGCCAAATTTTGTACCCTTGTCATACACCAAATTGAACTCCACATAACGACCTCTTCGAATGTTCTGCCAAAGTTTGTGATTTTCGGTGTAAGGTAACGAGGAATTATTCTTCATAAAATGGGTGTAAATACCCGCGAAGGAAGAACCAATTTCTTGAACAAATTGCCATAACTCGGCTTTTGATTTCTGTTCCCGAGTTTCATTCAAACGATCGAAAAAGATACCCCCAATTCCTCGGGTTTCATCTCTGTGTTTATTGAAAAAGTAATCGTCGGCCCAGGTTTTAAATCGTGGATAATAGTTAGGATCGGTTTGATAACATACTGTTTTTAAGGTTTGATGAAAGAAACGAGCATCCTTATCCACCACATAATGAGGTGTTAAGTCTATTCCTCCGCCAAACCAATATTCCTCCGGCGTTTCAAAATAACGAACGTTCATGTGTATGATGGGAACCATCGGACTAACAGGATGCATCACAATTGATACTCCCGTGGCGTAGAATTCACTTTCTTTTAGTCCTAAGGCCATTATGATGTTTTCACTTAAGTTTCCTCCTACGCCCGAAAAATTAACCCCCGCCTTCGCCAGAATATTTCCATGCTGTAATATTCGAGTTCTTCCTCCACCTAATTCCTGGTGATTCCACAATTCTTCCTTGAATTCTGCACCTCCATCAGCTTCTTGTATCGCTTTACATATCGTATCTTGAAGTTCTTTAAACCAAGTGGTTATAGTATTTTTATCCATTGAATGAATTGTGAGTTTTGAATTTTGAGTTATGAGTTTAGTAATATATCGAGCTACTAATTACGAACTACTAATTACGAACTTTGACAAGATTAATTAAATTTCCTCTACCATTAAATCATTTACAAAAATTATTAGCTTCGTGTATCGATTTATTACACTACTATGATAAAGTTAAAAATAGTTGCTCTAGCATTAATTTCTACAGTTTTACTATCTG
>CAJBVG010000222.1 GCA_903958995.1 uncultured bacterium
AAAGGTTTGTAAGTTCTTCGAATCGCCTGCTTTCTTTGGCTCTTTGATTGATAAATAAAGGATATGCCATGATGATACCCAAGCATCAATAGATACAAAGGCTGTAATGAATAAGGCGGTGTAATATTGTGTTTGAGATAAGTGAAAATAGAAAATGGAAAACAGTAAAGCATTCGTTACGATTAGCCATACTAATCCATAAGGATTACGCACCCAAAAAATAATATTGATAACCGAAATACTCATGATAATATAAAGTATAATGCGGTAATGCTCTGTAAATATGAGATAGGCAAACAGAAATGAAATGATAGATGAGAAAGGATATCCTGCGATGGAAATAAAAAACTTTGAGAACCACGACTTCGATTTGGTAGTGGCTACGCCTTCTCCGGTATGTAAAATATCTACCGAAACCACCTCTCCAGAAAACAATAAACTCATAAAAGCATGTCCAGTCTCGTGAATCAGAGTATTGAAACCTTTAAAAACACGTCCTATTTTAGGCAAATAATTTAATGCAACTGCTATTGAAATAACTAGAAGTATTTCCGTATTTTTAGTTAAGGTTAACATGATTACAAGATAGTAAATGAAAACGCACTTCACAAAGAAAAAAATTAGCAAGCAAGCTGACGAAATAAAGGACACAGGTTTTGGTACTCAAACACCAAGACAACGTTCTGTTAATATCGACGGCACTTTCAATATTGAACGCACCGGTTTATCTGTATTTCGATTAGATGATGTTTACACGAATCTGATTACCATGAAATGGAGAAAGTTTATACCATTAGTGCTTGTGGTATATGCCTTCATCAATGTTCTATTCGCAATGATTTATTATAGCGTAGGTGTAAATCATTTAGGTGGTGTTAAAAGTATTACGCCCATCGATCAATTCTTTGATGCTTTCTTTTTCTCAGCACAAACCATTTCTACTGTAGGGTACGGACATATTAGTCCGGAGGGCTTCCTTTCAAGCCTTGTAGCCGCATTAGAGTCTCTACTTGGCGTGTTAGTGTTCGCAGTCATTACAGGTTTGTTATATGGTAGATTTTCGGCACCTAAAGCAAAAATATTATATAGCACCAATGCAATTATTGCGCCTTTTAAAGATGGACGAGCATTAATGTTTCGTATTGCTAACAAAAGGAAAAATCAACTGATTGAAGTAGAGATGGAAGTAACTGTAGGTATGAATATGATTGAAAATGATACGGTAATTCGTCGCTTCTATTCCTTGAAATTGGAAAACAGAAAAATTAATTTCTTTCCTTTAAGTTGGACCATCGTACACCCTATTACGGAAGATAGTCCCTTGTATAATTTCACACAAAAAGATTTTGAAGAAGCCGATGCAGAAATACTCACCTTGTTCAAAGGCTTTGATGATACCTATTCGCAAATTGTACATTCACGCAAATCATTTATGTATGATGAAATCCTATGGGGTAAACGTTTCGTAAGTATTATTGGACAGAATGATGAAGGTAAAACTTCACTAGCTCTCGATAAGATGAATGAAATGCAAAATGCTGAATTACCTTTGCATATTAGCTTAAAGGAGAGTCAGGCTCTTTAGCAAAATGCTTGAATATAATTTTATCAAGTAATCTAGAAAACACTTTACCTGTCCAGACAATGGCTTTGCCTTGGAATGTTAAAATTAACTGGTGCTTTTTATGAATTAATGCTGATAGAATGTGATTAGCAACTTCTTCTGGCGACATCATTTCATTTTCATCTTTGGGTGATTCTCCTTGTATAGAACCGTCTTTAGCTCGTGCAGAATTTCTGATGTTTGTTGCGGTAAAACCCGGACAAGCAATCATTACATGCACGCCTTTGTGTATGTTCTCGATGCGTACACTTTCTAAAAAACCTTGCATCGCAAATTTAGAAGCCGAATACCCTGATCTTCCGGGTAAGCCTTTATATCCTGCAATTGACGATACTCCGATTATACTTCCTTTTGATTTAATAAGCTCTGGCAAGGCAAATTTTGTACAGTATACCGTTCCCCAGAAATTAATATCCATCACTTCTTTCAACACCGAAACTTCAACATCTTGTACTAATGCTCGCATGGAAATACCAGCATTATTGACCAACACATCAATTCTCTTAAATACTCGTATGGCTTCTGCGATTAACTGAGCGCAGTACTCTTCTTTAGAAACATCCGTTGCCACAGCAATGGCTTTTACACCAAATTTCGTTTCAATATCTTGTGCTATTTCGCAAAGCGTAACGTATTGACGAGAGGCTAGAACTAAGTTCGCTCCTTCTTGTGCAAATCGGTAAGCTATTGCTTTCCCAATTCCAGAAGATGCACCTGTTATGATTACTGTTTTACCTTTCAACTGTTCCATATGTTCTGCCTAATCTTCGATATCCTCTCCACATTAATACTACATCTTTATCAAGCTGATAATGTTTTGCGTAAAGCAAATTTAAACGTTTAGAAGTATGTTCATCCAAGGGAGTAGTATTTTTTAATCCATCACTCGGATTTAAAATACCTTTCCTGATTTTTGGTAAATGCTTATTATCAATTGTTGTATTAATGTATCCTACCCACGTTTTCTTTAACAATAATACATCAAAACAGTTTTTTATAAATTGAAATGGTTTTTTTTGAATAAATAAATTGATGGGCAATAGTACTAACATCAATACACTAAAACCAATGTCGAGTATGCGTTTATTACGTCGATGTTGAGGCTTATTGATGTTGAAGTTAATGTCAATCGTATATAAATCGCCCGGATTATCAACCGAATTACTACCAATAATGAATAAACTTTCTTCAGGAGCAATCTTATAATCAACATGCGTGTTTTTTACCATCGCCATGGATTGAATAATTTCATGCAGTGGTAAGTTCTTCGTCGAGAAAATAACCTCATCAATACGATACACTTCTGCAATCTCTCCTAGCTGAACTATATTCCCTAAAAATTCTTCTGTTTTATCGTGGTAAATTTTATCGGGATGTACGAAACCAATAAAATTAACCGAACCTATGGCTTGTTTAATAGTATCCAGTACTCGCTTCCCTTCTTCTTGTGTGGCTACAATTACGATGTTTTTCTCTGTAGAGATTCCATCGAGTTTGTAATTTTTCAAACCAATTAAATTCAACAATAGTCTTAGTCCTACCGAAGCAATGACTGTCCAGAACGCCCCAAGAATAATGATCGCACGAGAGAAACGCCAAGTCTCATTCACAAATGCATAGGTAAACGTAATGATTAAGGAACCGATAAATAATCCTCTTACCAATCGTGATAATTTATAAGGCTTATCATATCCACCCATCAACCAAACCGAAAACAACCACATAAGAATATAGGTAGGTACAGCAACCTCCATCAGCTCGCCAGCATAAGGCTTACGTACGTAACGGTGATTGTGTTCCCAATATATTTTGATGATGTATAAACCGATGTACCAAGTGCTCGCATCTAAAAATGGTAACACTAATCGGTTAATCATTCGACTAAAAATAGCAAAGCCTGCTCTTACGTAAACAGCAATATTTATTAGGAATGAGAAGGTTTTAGCATTTTGTTTAGAGAAGTGTTTCTTCGCGAAGATGATCATCGCATTGTAAAACACAAAAACATAATTCACCGAACTTTTTTTCGTGCTTTCTCCTTTGTAATGGATGATGCTTGTATCGGGGAAATAATAATTTTTATATCCACCTAATTGAATTCGATACGACAAATCGATGTCTTCACCATACATAAAAAAGGTTTCATCTAGCAATCCAACTTTCTCTAATACAGTTTTACGCATCATCATAAACGCGCCCGCTAGCACATCTACTTCATGTGTTTCGTCGTTACTCAAATAACCTAAATGATATTTGCCGAACAACTTAGATTTTGGAAATAATTTCGCTAATCCGAATATTTTAAAGAAGGCAACCATTGGTGTTGGTAATCCACGTTTAGATTCAGGCAGGAAATGTCCTTTCCCATCAATCATCTTTACACCCAAGCCTCCTGCATCAGGGTGCTCATCCATGAACTGGATAATCTTCGAAAAGGTATCTTCTTGTACTACAGTATCTGGATTCAAAAGTAAAACATATTCTCCAGTAGCTATTTCAATACCTTGGTTATTGGCTACTGAAAAACCTGTATTCTTTTTGTTTTGAATGAGTGTAATGTCGCTGAACTTCTCTTGAAGCATTTCAATGGAACCATCAACAGAATTGTTATCAACCACAATAACTTCAATCGCCAAACCCTTAGAAGCCTTGCGTACCGAGTACAAGCATTGCTCTAAAAAGTATTTAACGTTATAGTTGACAATAATTATGGATAGTTTCATTCAGAATTCCTTCGAAAGGGTTAAAAATAGCAATTTTGTTTAAAATGCTGTTGATTTAGCCTTGTTGATATGCAATTCGTGATAAAATAGATCGACCAAGAGTCACTTCGTCCACATATTCGAGCTCTCCACCAAAGGCTACACCACGTGAAATGGTAGAAACCTTAATTGGGAATTCTTTTATTTTTTTATGGATGAAAAAGATGGTGGTATCTCCTTCCATGGTTGCACTTAGGGCCATAATGATTTCTTTTACCTCGCCAGATTTCAGCCGATCAATAAGGGAATCAATCTGCAAGTCGCTCGGACCTTTACCCTCCATTGGTGAAATTAAGCCACCTAATACGTGATACAATCCGTTGTACTGTTGTGTGTTCTCAATGGCAATAATGTCGCGTATATCCTCTACCACGCAGAGCTCTGCTCTATTTCTACGGCTATTCGCGCAAATATGACACACTTCTGTGTCGGATATGTTATGGCAGGTATTGCAGTATTTTATTTCTTCTTTGAGTTTATCAAAGGCAGCAGCAAATTGGTTTACCTGGATGTTATCTTTCTTCAATAAATATAAAACCAATCGCAAAGCGGTTTTTTGTCCGATACCCGGTAACTGAGAAAAGGCTTGAACGGCTTGGTCTAATCGTTTAGATGGTAAATTCATGTTTCAAAAATAAGTATTATTCCTATTTCTCACCTTTTTTTCCAATACTGTTGATTAATTCCTTCTTTGAACTACGTTCGTTAAATTACATTTGAGTTTAGATTTACAATATGTCAGCAAACTTTATATTCGGTTGCGTTGCCGCTTATTCCATCTTATTATTCATAATAACCTGGTTAACAAGCAGAAATTCAACTAACCATAGTTATTTCTTAGGGAACAAATCATCGCCTTGGTACATTATTGCCTATGGTATGATTGGGGCCTCACTTTCTGGAGTAACCTTTATTTCGGTACCAGGTTGGGTTAATCAAACTCAATTCTCGTATTTAATGGTGGTTTTTGGCTACTTAGCCGGTTACATTGTAATTGCTACAGTATTACTTCCACTCTATTATCGTTTGAATTTAACTTCCATCTATTCGTTTTTGGAACAACGTTTTGGATTCTGGTCATATCAATCGGGTGCTTCCTTTTTTATCTTATCCCGAGTAATTGGAGCTTCGTTCCGAATGTTTTTAGTAGTAAGTGTACTTCAAACTTTCGTATTTCAACAATGGGGAGTTCCGTTCTATGTTACCGTATTGGTATTTATCTGCTTAATTCTGCTTTATACGTTCGAAGGTGGTATTAAAACCATCATTTGGACAGACACCCTTCAAACTACGTTTATGTTGTTAGGTGTAGGCATTTCGGTTTATATTATTTCGAAAGAATTAGGATATAATTTCAGTGATTTAGTGAGCACCATTAAGAAGAGTGATTACTCACAAATTATTTTTACGGATGTAAATGATAAACGATTTTTCTTGAAGCAATTTTTTAGCGGGATGTTTATAACCATTACTATGACAGGTCTTGACCAGGAAATGATGCAAAAGAATTTAAGTTGTAAATCGTTAAAGGATGCTCAGAAAAACATGATTAGTTTTAGTATAGTATTGGTGTTCATCAACTTACTATTTTTAAGCTTAGGGGTTATATTATATCAATATGCTCAACAAAAAGGAATTGCATTGCCAAGTAATTCAGATGAGTTGTTCCCAACTTTAGCCATTAAATATTTGGGCAGTTTTGCGGGATTAGTATTTATCATCGGATTAATATCAGCAGCATACCCGAGTGCCGATGGAGCCTTAACTTCATTAACCACTTCGTTTTGTGTAGATATATTAGGATTGAATAAGCGAGAAGATCTCGACGAACAAAAGCGTAAACGAATTCGCTATTATGTTCATTTTAGTTTCGCCTTTCTTTTGTTCTTGGTCATCGTATTATTTAAAAGCATTAACGACCAAGCCGTCGTCGGGAAACTCTTTACAGTAGCAGGCTATACGTACGGCCCACTACTCGGATTATTTGCGTACGGATTATTCACTAAAAACTCTGTAAAAGACAAATGGGTTCCTGTGGTTTGTATCCTTTCTCCCATCATCTGCTATATATTAAACGCGAACAGCGTACAATGGTTAAATGGATATAAGTTCGGATTCGAGTTGCTAATCCTGAATGGAATTATTACATTTATTGGTTTGGTTTTGCTTCGGAAAAAAAATAAATAGAAAATTGAAATTAGAAAATGGTGAAAGAAACATTAACATATTATCCCATTAACATATTAGACCAACATATTAACACATTAACATATTAACAAATTAGAAAGATGACAGGAGACGATAAAATTAGAAGTGCGTTCGAGAATAAAAACTGGAACGAAATTAAAACACAAAATGCTTGGCAGATATTTAAAGTCATGGCTGAGTTTGTAGAAGGATTTGAAAAGTTGGCTAAAATTGGCCCATGTGTTTCGATATTTGGTTCGGCGAGAACAAAGCCTGATCATGTATACTATAAATTAGGAGAAGAGATTGCGGAGAAACTTACACGCAAAGGATACGGTATTATTACCGGTGGTGGACCTGGTATTATGGAAGCTGGAAATAAAGGCGCAAGAGCTACAGGTGGCAAATCGGTAGGATTAAATATTGTACTTCCATTTGAGCAATCACATAACCCGTATATCGATTTAGATAAATTGATGAACTTCGATTATTTCTTTGTGAGAAAAGTGATGTTCTTAAAATACGCACAAGGATTTGTGGTATTGCCAGGTGGATTTGGAACGCTTGATGAATTGTTCGAAGCATTAACATTAATTCAGACTAAGAAAGTTGCGCAATTCCCTGTAGTGCTTGTAGGTACTGAGTTCTGGGGCGGACTAATAGACTGGATTCAGAAAACGATGTTGGAAAAAGAAAATAATTTATCGCCCGATGATATGTTCCTTTTCAAAGTGGTAGATACCGCTGATGATGCAGTGCAACATATTGTAGAGTTTTACGAGAAGTTTATACTCAAACCTAACTTCTAGTTACCAGAATTGAGATGTTAGTCCCGATAGCTATCGGGATTAGAAACTTAAATAGTACAAAATTAACTTTCTAATATCTAATATCTCAATTCTGAGATATCTATTCTTCTAAATATGAAAAAGAAACTAAAAGAACCTGAAGTAGCTTACGAACCACGAAAAATAAGAGTGTTTCATTCGTTTGAGGAACAAGAGGAATATGAAATATCT
>CAJBVG010000223.1 GCA_903958995.1 uncultured bacterium
AAACAGGCATCCCTACTGTAGTAACCATACACGACTTAATTTTTAAACGATTTCCGGAATATTACAAAGCTGCCGATCGTAAAATTTACGAAACAAAATTTAAAGAAGCTTGTGAAGTTGCTGATCGTATTATTGCCATCTCAGAACAAACAAAAAAAGATATTATTCATTTTTTCGGAATTGATGAAAAGAAAATTCGTGTAGTGTATCAATCCTGCTCAGATATATTTCATCAAGAAATAAACCCGATGATGTTGATGACTGTTCGAGTAAAATATCAATTACCCGAAAAATTTATTTTAAATGTAGGGACAATTGAGACAAGGAAAAATGCCTTTCAAATTGTTCAAGCATTAAAAGATATTGATGAAAACATTCCATTAGTTCTTATTGGAAAATCTACTCCTTATGTAGATGAAATCAAACAATATTTGATTAAACATAACCTCGAACATCGTGTAATCTTTTTGCACAAAATTGCATTCGATGAGTTGCCAATAGTTTACTATTTGTCCTCTTTATTTATATATACTTCAAGATTTGAAGGTTTTGGCATTCCAATAATTGAAGCACTGCAATGTGGTGTTCCCGTAATTGCCGCAACAGGTTCATGTTTAGAAGAAGCTGGTGGCCCATCATCTGTATATGTTAGTCCGGATGATGTGCCAGCACTAACAAAAGCAATTAACAAATTACTTGCAGAAGACAATACCGAACAAATTGCTGCTGGTAAAGAGTATGCTAAAAAATTCGAACACGCTAATATTGCCAAAGAATTGATGCAAGTTTATCGAGAATTAGTAAAGCAATAATATGCAGAACTTCAATCTACCAAAAGCCTTAGAAACTTTAAAAACTAATCACTACCTAGGATTAGAAGTACAAGATCGTTACTATGTAATATTGGAGGCAAATCACGAAGAAACCATAGCTAAATTCAAGGACTATCAAAATTCATTCGAGTTAATTCTCGATAGTTCGAACCGTTTAGAAAGTTATATTGCTGAATTAAATCCTTTAGCGTATGACATTATTGACTTCTCTGAAAAACCTATTGTTTTGATTAGCATAGGTGGCAAGAACCTTGCACCCTCAGCGATTATGCCAGATAGTAGTATTCAAATACGTGTTGTTCGTGAAGGCGAATTGCAGCAGTTGATAAGAAAATTCAGAATGCCAATTTTGCTTTGTGCTATTAACGATGAAGATATATCGATGCTAGATGAATCAAATACTTTTAAATGTATAATGCAAGATGCATTTTTAGAATCGAGTTTAATTCGTTTAGACCCTAATGGTAGGGTAGAAATACTCAGGAGTTGATTAAATTTTTCTTCTCGTATTTATTGATAAGCAAATAATACCATAACACTCCAAATGCATAAAGTGATGCCGTGATTAAAAACACATTTGCATACATCATCCCCGAATTTCTTAGCACTCTAAATATTATTGCACTAAAGAACCAACTCCCCGACCAAATGGATGCTGTTAATGCAGAAATAATCTCCTGATTTTTCGGACCAACATAATTCATCACCAACTCCGATGCCGCTGGAGCAGCCATATTCATTAAGGGTTGGCGTAGTAAAAAGAAAAACACAGCAGCAAAGTATGCCCAACCTTCTACCTTGTAATATTCGGTACAAGCTAATAAGGCTAGAGAAATTACGGCGATAGTTTGTGTACGTGTAATGGCAATTCGGTACCCATATCTTTTTTTAATATGAGGAACTAACAAGGCTGCAAATGCAACCGTAACCGAAGAGAATGCATTCACAATGGCGAACTTCTCCGCACTCATATTAAATACCTTGAAGAAAAAAAGATTGATAAACGGAATGGTTAATCCAGCACCAATGGCTAAAATAAGCGAGGGTGTCATGGCCATTGCAATCACCTTCCAATCGAAGCCACTTAAGTCCTTTCTACTACCTTCTACTTTGGGGATTACTTCCGATTTTCCCATGCGCCAAACAAAGTATAAGCTGATACCCGACAAGCCTGATATAAGTAATAACGATTGGTATTCATGAAAAAAAATCGGATTGAAATAATTCAATAAAAATATCATTGTACCTGTACTTATCATTGCAAAACTATAGGTAGAGTAACTTAATGAAATGGCAGCACTTTGATTCTCTGATGATGTATTTCGTAATATGTAGGGCAAGGCTAATACTTGCATAAAAGCATATGAGATGCCCCAACAAGCCAATGAAATATGAACCATCAGTGGGTGAGCATATTCTACAGACAATAAAATTAAAACACTAAATAAGGAAACGCCTATGGATGCAATGTAAAAGAATGGAACGATTTTCCTGCCTTTAATAAATAAGCCTAATGGGAATGCTAAAACCATTACACTTAAAAAACGCCAAGAAATAAAATCAGCAATTTCTGGATCCGAATATCCTTTCTTCGCCAAGTAAATATTAAGCACCATCATCATCGCAGCATTTACCATTTGAATAAAAAACTCTGCAACAATCATATTGATGACAGATTTTTCAATTAAACGATAAGGGCGAAGTATCTTGGAAATCATGCTATTTATTTAGCGCTATATGTTCTATAATTTTTGGTAAATCATGTATGCTGAACCAACTTATTTCTGGATATCTATTAAACCAAGTTAGTTGTCTTTTTGCGTATCGTCTAGAATTTCGCTTAATTAATTCGATGGCTTCTGTTCTAGAATGCTTACCATCAAAATAATCAAACCACTCGGTGTATCCTACAGTTTGTAAGGTGTATTCATTTTTAAACGGATAGAAAGTTTTCGCTTCTTCTTCTAATCCATTCTCTATCATTTTATCTACACGTTTATTGATGCGATCGTATAGTACTGCACGATCATCATTTAAACCAATTTTAATAATATTAAAAGAACGATCTTTTTTCTTTCCTGTTCTTAAACTCGTGTAGGTTTTACCTGTTAACGTTATTACTTCAATAGCTCTCATTAATCGTTGTGGATTTTGTTGATCAACGATTTCAAAATATTCAGGATCTAATTGTTTTAGCTTTTCTTGTAATTCTTCTGTGCTGTATTTAGAAAGTTCAACACGAAGCTCATCATCTCGCAAATCAACAGGATCAAGGCCTTCACACAATGCTTGTATGTATAAACCAGAACCACCAACAGCAATAACGACATCATGTTTAATAAAAAGCTTGGATAAAATTTCAAGTGCCAAACGTTCATACGTTCCAGCATCTACTAAATCTTTATAGGAATGAGAATTAATTAAATGATGTTTTACTGTATTTAATTCTTCAGCACTAGGCTTAGCAGTACCAATTTCTAATTCCTTGTAAAACTGACGAGAGTCTGCAGAGATGATTTCTGTATTATAATGTTTTGCGAGCAATACAGAGAGTGCTGTTTTACCTACTGCGGTCGGTCCTACAATAAGAATAAGGGTTTTCAAATGCATTATGTATTACGTACAATGTATTATGTATTATGAATTATTTATTATGCAAAGTTTACATTGTACTTTGTACTTAATACATTGTACATTATATCTCCTCAAAGTCTTCCCCTGCGAACTCATCCTTTTCTCCTTCTTCTTCTTCCTCAGCAGCTTCTCCGTCAAATCCCATTTCATCACGATCTTCTTCATCAACTGCGTATTCCATCACATTTAAGAAATCTAAATCGTCATTTTCTGCAGAGGCAATAATTGGTGAAATACCAAATTGTTTTGGTGCTTCACCATTAGATTTTGTGCATAGTGGATAAGAAACACTTGCGTCTTCATTAATTACAATTTTTATTAACTCGACATGGAATGTCCAAGGTTTTTCGAAATTGAATACATAATATATTTTTTGATGTGGATCTACAATGAAATTTTTCAATTGAGATTTTTCCATCAAGTTTACGCTTTCTGTTTTTACATCTTTTTCAAGGTGTGTAATTTCTTTGCCTTTATGCCAATAATCATTACTCATGTAAAAAGATGCCGAAGCATTTCCATCAAAAGAAATGGATTGGTGAATTGCTTTGTGAAAGTCAGCAAAAGTTTGGTTCGATTTAATATCAATATCTCTACTGATATCATCATAATCCTCGAAACTCACTCTAAATTTATAAACGGCCATAGTGCTATTAATCTTTATACAAAATAAAGAAATCTAATTATTTTTTGTGCTATTTTTTTCGTTTTAATCCTAATTGCTCGCCTTGTTTAAACATAAAGTCCAAAGCGACAAGCTTTTCATTCGGAATTTCGCCTTCTAAAATGGCTTCTCGAATGGCATTTTTAATGATTCCTACTTCCCTACCGGCTTGAATACCGAAGTACTCCATAATGTCATTCCCATCAATTGGAGGTTGCCAATTTCGTAACTTATCCTTTTCTTCTACCTCTATTAACTTTAGTTTAACAAGTTCGAAATTGTTCTTATACTTCTTAATCTTATACTCATTTTTCGTTGTGATGTCTGCATTACATAGTATCATCAAATCATCAATCTCCTCACCTGCTTCAAATAATAACCGTCTTACTGCAGAATCTGTTACCGTACTTTGGGCTAATACAATGGGGCGAAGGTGCAACTGTACTAATTTTTGCACGAGTTTCATCTTCTCATTTTGAGGCAAACGCAAATCTCTAAATATCTTAGGTACCATTCGAGCACCCTTATCCTCATGACCGTGGAATGTCCACCCAGTACCCTCTTCAAATCGCTTGGTAGCAGGTTTAGCAATATCATGTAGTATTGCTGCCCATCGCAGCCACAAATCCTCTGTGCTCTCACAAATATTGTCAAGCACTTGCAAGGTATGATAGAAATTATCTTTATGTGCTTTCCCTTTTATGGTTTCCACTCCATGAAGTTGCGCCATTAAAGGGAAAATCAGTTTTAACAAACCCGAATCAAATAATAAAGTAAATCCGATGGATGGTTTTTCTGATAAGATGATTTTATTAAGCTCGTCTGTAATACGTTCTTTAGAAACAATGCCTATACGGTGAGCATTGGTTTTAATAGCTTCAAATGATTCATCCTCTATTTTGAATTTTAATTGAGAAGCAAAGCGAATTGCTCTCATCATTCTTAAAGGGTCGTCGGAATAAGTAATATCTGGATTTAAAGGAGTTCTAATGACCTTCGCTATTAAATCTTCTTGCCCATTAAATGGATCTATTAATTGCCCATAATCCACTGCATTTAAACTGATGGCCATGGCATTAATGGTAAAATCCCTGCGGTTTTGATCGTCTTGCAAACTACCATTCTCAACAATAGGCTTACGAGAATCGCTTCGATACGACTCTTTCCGAGCACCTACAAACTCAATATCCCAATCCTGAAAAACAAGTTGTGCCGTGCCAAAGTTCTTGAATACATTGACATTGGTGCCTTTGCCGATTTTCTTGGCTACGAGTTCCGCAAATTCAATTCCATTACCAAGTATTAAAAAATCAACATCTTTCGAATTCCTATTCAACAGCAAATCGCGCACAAAACCACCAATAACAAAAGCTGGTATTTTATGCTCTTTAGCTACTTCGGAAACAACGTTAAATATTGGATTTTTTAATAAATGCTTCATTGGGCACGAAGATAGTAATTTTAGAAATATAGAAGTATAGAAGTGTAGAGATGCTCATATGCTTATTAGTATTTCAGATTTTTAACCTTTATATTTGAAATTTAACATTAACCACTATTATCATGGAAGAGCAAGTAGATCAAAACCAAATTAACATTGAATTAAGTGAGGAAATTGCAGAAGGGATATATTCTAATTTAGCTATTATCACACATTCGAATGCGGAGTTCATTATCGATTTTATTCGTATGATGCCAGGAGTTCCTAAGGCAAAAGTGAAGTCGAGAATTATCTTAACGCCTCAACATGCGAAAAGATTAATGACGGCTTTAGCAGATAACATTCGCAAGTATGAAGATGTACACGGTAAAGTAAAACTAGAAGAACAAACCGCATTCCCAATGAACTTCGGTGGACCAACTGCGCAAGCGTAGGTTAATGTGCTAATGTGCTAATTAGGCAATGTGCTAGTGAGGTAGTTTGTTGACTGATGTAGAATCTATTCTTAAAAGGTAAAATGTTTCAAGTCAAAAAAATAATATCAGGGTGTCTTACACTTGTTATTTCTGTATTGTTTTTAGGTTGCGCTAAGGAGGAAAGTGTCGGTGTAACTCATTTTAGCGGAAAAAATATTGATAGTATTGTATTATATAGCTTAACTGCAAATCTAGATACAATACCAGTATTTGCTAAGAAATTCACCTATTCTGAAGACAAAAGAAATTCTACAGAACAATGGTATGAGCGTGTTGAAGGGCAAGAAAACTTAGTACCTACAACATTTAAACAATACCAAACTACAGGGTACAATCTAGTCATAATCGAAAACGACTTAGAGAATATCATTACTTATGAATATCAATTCAATTCCAACCATTTTATAATTAGATACGTAAAACGTATTAATAATTCTACTGAGTATGATAGTGTTTTTTATCAATATGATGACAACAACTATTTAAATTACAGTAAAAGCATACATCTTAATAATACTGGAGAATTCCCTTCAAAATCAATTACAAATTATTATTATAAATGGGTTGAAGGTAACCTTAATGCAATTATATCTAAAGAATTTAGGAATAATGAACTAATGGGAAGTTCTAACACCAATTTTCAGTATGGTCTTATTGAAAATCCATTAGATTATAATTACAATAACTTATCCCCTCACTTAAGATATGGAAGAGCCTCTAAAAACCTCGCAGATAAAATGGAACATTTCTACGATGGAATTCTATATGAACAAACCACCTATTCTTATTTACTATTTCCAGAAACTAAATCTTTTCTTGAAAAATCTTATCAAGATAACAACCAAACTTTTACCAAAATCTTCTACAAATAACCCATTAACATATTATTCTATTATCCCATTAACATATTAAACAAAAAAGCCTTCCTGAATTAACAGAAAGGCTTTTTTATTTATTACTAAACTGATTAGCATATCAGCATATTAGTTAGTCTTCTTTAGAAGCCATTAATGCTTCGTATTCTTCTTTCGATCCTACGATCAATTTATCGAAACTACGAGCACCAGTACCAGAAGGGATTAAGTGTCCAACGATTACGTTTTCTTTCAATCCACTTAACTTATCGATTTTACCGTTGATAGCTGCTTCATTTAACACCTTAGTAGTTTCTTGGAAAGAAGCTGCAGAGATGAATGATTTAGTTCCTAACGATGCACGAGTGATACCTTGAAGTAAAGGTCTAGAAGTAGCTGCAATTGCATCACGCGATTCTGCTTGCTTCATGTCTTTACGTTTCAATATTGAGTTCTCATCACGTAATTTACGTACGCTAATAATCTGACCAGCTTTTAAGTTTGCAGAATCTCCTGGATCAACAATAACTTTTTTGTCGTATATCCAGATATTTTCTGTCATGAACTCAAATTTATCAGCCGACTCTTGTTCCAAGAATACTGTATCTCCTGGATCTTCGATGATAACTTTCTGCATCATTTGACGAACGATAACTTCGAAATGCTTGTCATTGATTTTCACACCTTGTAAACGGTAAACTTCTTGTACACCATTCACTAAGTATTCTTGAACAGCAGAAGGACCTTTAATAGATAAGATATCAGAAGGCGTAATAGAACCATCAGATAATGGCATACCCGCTTTAATAAAGTCGTTATCTTGAACAAGGATGTGTTTAGACAATGGCACTAAGTATTTCTTCGTATTACCTTCTTTAGGTTCGATGATAATCTCACGATTACCACGTTTAACACCACCTAAAGTTACCACACCGTCGATTTCTGTTACAACAGCTGGGTTTGAAGGGTTACGCGCTTCGAATAATTCCGTTACACGAGGAAGACCACCGGTAATATCTCGTGTTTTTCCTGTTGAACGAGGAATCTTCACGATAACTTGACCAGCAATTACTTTATCACCTTTATCAACAGCGATGTGAGCACCTACTGGGATATTGTATGATTTAATAACGTCTTTCTTATCTAAGATTTTAATCGAAGGGTTTTTCGTTTTATCTCTTGAATCGATAATTACTTTTTCTTTGTGACCAGTTTGCTCATCCGATTCTTCACGGAAGGTAATACCTTCTTCGATGAATTCGAATTCTACTTTACCGTCGAATTCAGAAATAATTACCGCATTGTATGGATCCCATCCGCAAATCACATCACCTTTAGACATTTTCTGTCCGTCTTTCACATATAAGTGAGCTCCGTAAGGAATGTTATTGGTCATGATTACACGTCCAGATTTCTCATCCACAATTCTAAACTCACCTGAACGACCTAATACAACTTCTACGTTTCCGTCGTCTGTTTTATGAGTAACGGTACGAATACCTTCTAATTCAATTCTTCCTTCGAATTTCGCGATGATGGTAGATTCTGCTGCGATGTTCGATGCAGTACCACCCACGTGGAATGTACGAAGTGTTAACTGAGTTCCTGGCTCACCGATTGATTGCGCTGCAATAACACCAACTGCTTCACCAATTTGAACCATGCGACCAGATGCTAAGTTTCTACCGTAGCATTTTGCACATACTCCTTTTTTAGCTTCACACGTTAATACCGAGCGAATCTCAACTGCATCAACTGCAGAAGCTTCGATTAGCTTACCTATTTCTTCTGTGATTTGCTCACCTGAAGCAACAAATAATTCATTTGTTATAGGATCAATTACATCATGAACTGATACACGACCTAAAATACGATCGTATAATGGCTCTACAACTTCTTCATTATCTTTCAATGCTGAAGTTAAGATACCACGTAATGTTCCACAATCTACTGTATGAACAATCATATCTTGAGCAACGTCTACCAAACGACGAGTTAAGTAACCCGCATCGGCAGTTTTCAACGCTGTATCGGCCAAACCTTTACGCGCACCGTGAGTAGAGATGAAGTATTCTAATACTGATAGACCTTCTTTAAAGTTTGATAAAATCGGATTCTCGATGATCTCTCCTCCTGAACCAGATTTTTGTGGTTTCGCCATCAATCCCCTCATACCACATAACTGACGAATTTGTTCTTTCGAACCACGCGCTCCAGAGTCCAACATCATGTAAACAGAGTTGAAACCTTGGTTATCTGTAGCTAATTGTTTCATCACGTTTTCTGTTAAACGTGAATTGATACGAGTCCAGATATCGATGATTTGATTGTAACGTTCGTTGTTGGTAATGAAACCCATGTTATAATTACCCATTACTTCTTCCACTTCACCAGTTGCATGAGCAATTAATGAAACTTTTTCAGCAGGGATAGTTAAATCTTGCAAGTTGAATGAAAGACCACCTTTAAATGCCATACGGAAACCTAATTCTTTAATCGCATCAAGGAAACGAGCTGCACGATCCATACCTGTTACTTTTACGATATCACCGATGATATCACGTAAAGATTTTTTCGTTAACAACTCATTGATGTATCCCATTTCAATTGGAACAACTTGGTTGAATAAAACACGACCAGTAGTTGTTTCAATGATTCTTAATACATCCTCACCATTTTCTTTCGTTCTTGTTTTTACTTTGATGAATGCATGTAAATCTAATTCACCTTCGTTCAAAGCAATTACTACTTCTTCTGGTGAATAGAATGTTCTGCCTTCCCCTTTAATCACGTGTCCTGGTTCAGTCTTACGACCTTTAGTCATGTAGTACAGACCCAACACCATGTCTTGTGAAGGTACCGTAATAGGTGTACCATTCGCAGGGTTCAAAATGTTATGAGATGCAAGCATTAAAGTTTGAGCTTCTAAGATTGCAGCATTACCTAAAGGTAAATGCACTGCCATCTGGTCACCGTCGAAATCGGCGTTGAACGCTGTACACACTAATGGATGCAATTGGATTGCTTTTCCTTCAATTAATTTTGGTTGAAAAGCCTGAATACCTAAACGGTGCAATGTAGGAGCACGGTTTAATAATACAGGGTGACCTTTCAATACGTTTTCTAAAATATCCCAAACAATTGGGTCTTTACGATCAACGATTTTCTTAGCCGACTTCACTGTTTTCACCACACCTCTTTCGATCATTTTACGAATGATAAATGGTTTGAACAATTCGGCAGCCATATCTTTTGGTAAACCACATTCGTGTAATTTCAATGTTGGACCAACAACAATTACCGAACGAGCCGAGTAATCGACACGCTTACCTAATAAGTTTTGACGGAAACGACCTTGTTTACCTTTTAAGATATCAGAAAGAGATTTCAACGCACGGTTACCTTCTGTTTTCACAGCGTTAACTTTACGAGAGTTGTCGAATAACGAATCGACAGCTTCTTGTAACATACGTTTCTCGTTACGCAAGATTACTTCAGGAGCTTTAATTTCGATCAAACGTTTTAAACGATTGTTACGAATAATTACACGACGATATAAATCGTTCAAATCTGAAGTTGCGAAACGACCACCTTCTAAAGGAACTAATGGACGTAACTCCGGCGGAATAACAGGAACGATTTTTACAATCATCCATTCCGGACGGTTTTCAATGTGTTTATTAGCATCACGGAAACCTTCTACAACTTGTAAACGTTTTAACGCTTCGTTTTTACGTTGTTGAGATGTTTCAGTATTTGCTTTATGTCTTAATTCAAATGATAACTCATCTAAGTTGATACGTGAAAGCAAATCTTCTAATGCTTCAGCACCCATCTTCGCGATGAATTTATTTGGATCTTTATCGTCTAAGTATTGGTTTTCTTTTGGAAGAGTATCTAAAATATCTAGGTATTCTTCTTCAGTTAAGAAATCCATTTTGTTGATACCATCAGCTTCTTTAATACCAGCTTGAATAACTACATAACGTTCGTAGTAGATAATTAAATCTAAACGTTTAGTAGGTAAGCCTAATAAGTAACCGATTTTATTTGGTAACGAACGGAAATGCCAGATATGAGCAACCGGAACAACTAGGGCAATGTGACCCATGC
>CAJBVG010000224.1 GCA_903958995.1 uncultured bacterium
AGGTGTAGTAAGAACTTACAACGGTAACTATACCGATTATCGAGTAGAAAAAGAGGAAGAAGAAGAATTAGAAAAAGCTCGAATAAAAGCAGAAAAAAATCAAGCTAGAGTTGTAACACCAGCTCCGCCTGTACTAAAATTAAAAAGAAGCTTTAAAGAACAAAAAGAAATAGATGATTTAGAAGCAGAAATTGCAGAATTAGAAAATCAAAAAGAAGAACTTAACAAAAAATTACATACAGAAACAGGTGTAGAAGAACTTATTCAATTAGCAAGCGACCTTGAAAAGGTTACGAATAGCTTGGATGAGAAAGAATTGAGATACCTAGAATTAATAAGTTAATATGTTAATGTGCCAATTTGCTAATGTGCTAATGTGCTAATAATAGTATGAAGAATTTTTTGCCTTATGATGGTATAGTAAATTATTACGGAAAGATATTCGATATGGATTTATCGGATATTTTTTTTGATACTTTATTAAAGAATATTGAATGGAAGAATGATGAAGCAATAATTTATGGTAAGCATATTATAACTAAGCGAAAGGTTGCTTGGTATGGCGAAAAGCCTTACGAGTACAAGTATTCTAACATAACAAAAACGGCCTTGCTATGGACACCAGAATTGATCGAAATAAAAAAAGTTATTGAAACTATCTCAGGCGAACACTTCAATTCATGTTTATTGAATTTATATCATAATGGAGACGAAGGAATGGCATGGCATAGTGATGGAGAGAAAGACCTAAAAAAAGATGGGGCCATTGCATCAATAAGTTTCGGAGCGGAAAGAAAATTCTCCTTTAAACATAAAGAAACAAAAGAAACGGTTTCATTACTCCTAGAACATGGCAGTTTGTTGATGATGGCTGGCACAACCCAAAGTCACTGGCAACACAGGTTACCTCCTACTAAAAGAGTCTTCACCCCAAGGATAAACTTAACCTTTAGACAAATTGAAAATTAGGAATTATTATTTAATATTTTTAAATTCAAAATTCCTAATTATAAAAAAAATGGCTCTTCCAAACATTTTCAGCAAAGAAGTTGCTGATGAAATTATTTCGCGTATAAACACGCTTACTCCAAATACACCAGCAGTGTGGGGTAAAATGAATGTGGCTCAAATGTTAGCCCATTGTAATGTTACGTATGAAATGCTCTATACGGACAAGCACAAAAAACCGAGTGGTTTTTTGAAATTCATTTTAAAAATAATTATAAAACCAATAGTAACTAACGAAAAACCCTACAAGAAAAGTTCTCAAACTGCACCGGCATTTATAATTACCGATGATCGAATTTTTAACGACGAAAAAGCAAGATTAATTGAACACATCAATAGAGTTCAAGCAGAAGGCGTTGCAGCTTTTGAAGGCAGAGAATCACATTCATTTGGGAAACTGAATTCAATAGGATGGAATAATATGTTTTACAAACATTTGAACCATCACTTATCGCAATTTGGCGCGTAGTTCGTGTGCTCATGTGCTAGTATGCTCGTGTGCTCATCATAAAAAACGAGCACACTAAAATAGTTTCGTTTGTCCTTCCCCATCCATATCAATATCATCTGGATTGGTAATGGTGAACTCTATATTACTTTTAGGTTTTGGAACTTCAGCACTAGGATTCTTTTTTGCTTTAATATCTTCGAATGCTTTTTGAAGTTCTTCTAAATCCTCTTCATCAACTTCATCAATATTATGTTTCTCGGAAATATCAACAACTTCTTTCACGTTGTATTTACTCATTTTATTTCCTATCGCTTTCATCCCTTTCACTTCAATAAATGCTGCAATGTTGAGTTCTAAATCAGCAGGCTGAGCTTTTCCATCTTTAGTGAAACTAACTCTAACCATTGGCTCTATTGCTGTACTTGCGAACCAACATTTAGATCCTGGAGCTTCGGAAATAAAGCTGAATTTTTTATTGATTGATGTATTCTCGACAACAAATCGTTTTACAAAAGATGATTTATTAGAACCATCTAAATGTATCGCATTAACTACACGTTCTACATCAAATTTCTCTAATACATAATACTTATCATCGAAATGATTAGTTAAATCGAAGCTAGTTAATTCATATGTACCATCTTGGTAAATAACTAAAATCTTATCTTCTCCAAGGAAAGTGCCTAAAAAGCGTCCACGTCCATCTGTATTTAATCTACGTACAATATCATCAAACCAAATTGCTCGTCCACCGAGTGTTGATACTCCTTTGCTTTTTTGAACAACTTTTTTTACTGGGAATTTAGTCACTACATTACCCATTGAATTTCTTCCTTTAACTGCCAATTCAGCAAAATCAATATCGATACTAAGCTTGCGAATTTTCGACATTGGTTTTAAGTTTACCGTAACTACTTCCGACTCTCCATTTGGATTAGCGGTGAAGTACAATACTGATGAACCTTTCGAGCCTTGCGTTAAATCATAATCTTTATCTCTCGTAACACCGCCTACCGAAAATCTTTTAACGTATGATTTACCAGTAGCGCCATCTTTGTAGATCATGTGGTATACCGCTCTATCGTCATTTTTCTTGAATACTGCCGCATGGATAATGTCTTTACCTACAAAAGTTTTGTCGGCTACTTTTATCACTTTAAATTTACCGTCTTCGCAGAACACAATAATATCATCAATATCAGAACAGTCGCAAATGTATTCGTCTTTCTTTAAGCCTAAACCCACGAAACCATCAGCACGGTTGATGTAT
>CAJBVG010000225.1 GCA_903958995.1 uncultured bacterium
GGTTTAAACCATTTCTAATAATTGTATTGATATCAGTATTGATGTTATAAATATTTTTTAATGATACTTTAGAGTTTTTACCAGTTTGATATGATAAATTCAATAAACCACCTAATGAGATATTGTTTTTGTAATTATCATCTTGATAAATAAAACGCTTACCAATTGAGTTATCAAAATCTTGACGCTCAATTTGGTTATATCTAATACTATTGCTGTAAGTAATTCCGTAAACATAACCGAAATCTTTATCAGCAATTTTATTTTTATTACCATAAAGAATTTGGAAACTACCACCTGGTGCAGCTGAAGCATTTTCGTTGTAACCCCAATCATTTTGGAATAATCTCGACATTGCTGCTGCTTTCTTTGCACTTGAAGGATAGTTTTCTTCTGAAGGAACTCCATCAGGAATTGCTCTAGTACCATCGTCAACTCCTAAGAAATCATATTTACCTTTTGAGCTATTTTCGAAATATTTTTTACCTGTAGAAATAGTATTGAATGATAAACCCATGTTCACATTAAAGAATTTCTCTTCTGGGAAATCTTTTGTGTTTAATTGAATAACACCACCTGCAAAATCTCCTGGAAGATCTGGTGTAGCCGCTTTAGTAACGGTCATGTTATCTAATAAATTTGCTGGGAATATATCAAATGAGAATGCTCTTCTATCTGGTTCTGTACTTGGCAATGGTGAACCATTAATTAATGCAACATTGTAGCGATCCGATAAACCACGAATAACAACAAACTTATTGTCTTGTATACTTGCACCACTTACTCTTCTTAAAACCTCACTTGTATTTCTATCTGGTGATTTCTTGATGATGTCTGATGAAATACCATCAGAAATAGAAACATTATTTTTTTGGATAGTATATAAAGCACCTAAGCTTTCTTTTTTATATGTTGAACGAACTACTACCTCTTGTAATTGCTTTCCTTGTTCTTCCATAGCCACATTTAAAGTGGTTGTTTTTCCTGAATTAACAATTACGCCTTCTACGAATTTAGTATTATATGATAGGTATTTAAAAACAAGCTTATAACTACCTGGTTTCAAATTCAACAATTCATATTGACCATCAAAATTTGTTTGAGTTCCGATAGAAGTACCATCAATTAAAACAACTAAACCAATGATTGGTTCATTATTTGCTTTATCAACTACCTTACCTATAATTTTACCATTTGCTACGTTATCCTCAGCCTTTACGGTAAAACTTACCAATAAAAGTAGTAGCAGGGAATATAATACATTCTTTTTCACAGAAATAACAATTTTGTTTCTGCAAAAGTAAAGTAGCAATGTTAATCGAATGTTAAGAGATAGTTAACAAAAGAAGTATGTAGATTAACTCAATATTAACAATCTCGTTCTGAAAACATTAATATTAACACTTAGATAACGATTTATTGATATGGAAGGCCCACTTTTTTGAAAATAAAGTGCAATAACCAGATGGGACCAATTAATAAAAACTGTAAATCTTTGAAAAAAGATGGCTTCTTTCCTTCGATTTTATGCCCGATAAATTGAAATATCCAAGCGACTACAAAGATGATTACGCAAATTTGCCATAATGCCATTCCTCCTGCTTTTTCAAGATATTCTAATCGTACTATAATAAACGAGTAGATCCCGGTAACGATAATCATAGCAAAGGCCAAAATAGGCGATAGGTTATAATAATAATATAAAGAGAATGCAATGACTAACGATGCCCAGTTGATGTAAGGGAACGAAGCCATAAAGCTCGGCATCGGTATTGCCCAAACCATCCCTAAAAGGCTAAATACAATAGAAGGAACCGCAATCCAATGAATAAACTTATTGGTAGGGTTCAAATGGCTCGAAGTATATTCTTCGAAAAGGGTGTCTAGTTTTGTCATTTCTTGGGTATTGAGTAATGAGTATTGGGTAATAAGAAAATTTGAGTTTCTCAATACTCAATACTCAATACTGGGTACTACTTAGCGAACGACACTGCCCTAGTCTCTCTAATCACGGTAACTTTCACCTGACCTGGGTAAGTCATTTCGGTTTGTATTCTTTCAGCAATATCAAATGATAAGGCTTCTGCTTGTTGGTCGGTGATTTTCTCACTTTCTACAATTACACGAAGTTCTCTACCTGCTTGTATCGCAAATGTTTTTTCTACACCTGGGTATGAAAGCGCTAAGTCTTCCATTTCTTTTAAACGTTTGATGTAGCTTTCTACAACTTCACGACGAGCACCTGGACGAGCACCAGAGATCGCATCACATGCTTGAATAATTGGCGACAAGATGCTTGTCATTTCAATTTCATCATGGTGAGCTCCAATAGCATTACATACTTCAGGATGTTCCTTATACTTCTCTGCTAATTGCATACCAAGTATTGCGTGGGGTACTTCTGGATTGTCTTCCGAAACTTTTCCGATATCATGTAATAAACCTGCTCTACGAGCCATCTTTACATTCAATCCTAATTCGGTTGCCATAATCGCACAGAAATTTGCCACCTCACGTGAATGTTGTAATAAATTTTGTCCGTAAGATGAACGGTATTTCATACGACCAACCATTCTGATTAACTCAGGATGTAAACCGTGTATTCCTAAATCGATTACGGTACGTTCACCGGTTTCGATAATTTCTTCTTCTAATTGTTTTTTCGTTTTCGCAACAACTTCTTCTATACGTGCTGGGTGAATACGCCCATCAGTAACTAAGCGGTGTAAAGATAAACGAGCTAACTCTCTACGAACTGGATCGAAACCAGATAAGATAATTGCCTCTGGTGTATCATCAACAATAATCTCGATGCCTGTAGCGGCTTCTAATGCACGAATATTTCTACCCTCACGTCCAATAATTCTACCTTTTACTTCATCACTCTCAATGTTAAAGACTGAAACAGTGTTTTCGATAGCAGCTTCTGTAGCCGAACGTTGTATAGTTTGAATAACAATTTTCTTTGCTTCTTTTGCTGCAGTCATTTTCGCATCTTCCACAATGTCTTTAATCATCGACATTGCGTTAGTACGAGCTTCGTCTTTTAAAGCTTCTACTAGTTGTGCTTTTGCATCTTCAGCAGAAAGCCCTGCGATTTTCTCTAATTGAGTAACTTGTTGGTTGTGCAATTGATCTACTTCTGATTTTTTCTTATCGAGTATTTCAATTTGGCGGTTTAAATTCTGACGAGTAGTATCTAACTCTTGTTCTTTACGAGTGCTATTTTCTAACTTCTGACTTAAACTTTGCTCTTTTTGCTTTAATGAGTTCTCGCGTTGCGACGCCAATGTATTCTTTTGTTGAATATCTTGTTCGTGCTCTGATTTTAATTGAAGAAATTTCTCTTTTGCTTCTAAAAGCTTATTTTTCTTTAATAATTCTGCTTGAGACTCTGATTCTTTAATGATTTTTTCTGCTTTCTCTTTTGCAATCTGCTCATGATCTTGGATGCCATTTTTTAGCAATATTCTTGCTATTAAAAATCCTATCAATAAAGCGACGATTCCTGTAATGATCGTTACTACTCCCATGTTTTGTTTGTTAAATTATTACACCATATGCGCTATTTAAATAGCAGCACAACAGTTATATAACAGACAGAAAAACATTAAAAGAATTATTGCTTGAATAGATAATCACTCAGTCGTTTGTCTATATTCTCTATTTGTTGAGAGAAATCGAGACTCATCGATTTATGATTTTTATCGAGATTTAAATGTTCTGTAGCAATTTGTAAAATGCACATGGAAAGTAAATCCTGCTTATCGCGCACCGCATAGCTCTCCTGGAACTCTTTGATGCGGTCATTCACCAATTTAGCAGCTTTCCGAACATTCTCCTCATCCTCGCTATTTATTTTTAAAGGATAAACCCTATCGGCAATATTAATTTTAATGGAAATTTCTCCCATCTTTTGTTTTATAAACTATTGTTTTATTTGCTCAAAATAGAAATACATTTATCTATTTCTCGCACAAATTCGTTAATTTTCGTCTTAATGTCAAGTGTCTTCTCATCTGTTACCGCCACACTCTTGGCTAATTTCAGTATTCTATGCTTCTCTTCCAAGTCTTTAAGCTCAGAAGATATTTCTAAAAATCGATTTCGTAAATGTTCATTATCCACCAATAAAAGCTCGTTTTGCTCTTTTAGAGCATCACAATACTCCATGAGCATGTCTACTTTTTTCTCTATGCTAGATAGGTTCTTCAATTTACGATTTCCTTATTTCAGCTCCTGCTTCTTTTTCGTATGATTTTATTAATTTTTCCATTACGCCATCAATCACTTGATCTTGCATGGTTTTTTCTTCATCCATTAAGATAAAGCTTAATGCATATGATTTTTTGCCTTCAGGTAATTTATCCCCTTCATAAACATCGAATATATCGATATTCTTTAACAATCGCTGCTCTGACTGGTTAGCAATTTTCCTCAACTGCTCGAAAGTTACTTCTTTATTAATTAACATCGATAAGTCTCGTCGCACAGCAGGGTACTTTGGAGCGCCATTGTATTCCATTTTGCGTTTCGTAACCGCCTGCATTAATGCAATGATGTCGATATCTGCAAAAAACACTTCCTGACTTATATCAAATTGCTTTAATACCTTTTTAGAGATGGATGTAACCTTAATTATTCCCAATTTCCCTAATTGATAAGCAAATCCTTCGTTACCGCCTTCCGTTAGTACTTGAGTTTTTACTCCAGTTAATCCTAATCGGTTTAATAATTGGTCAACAATAGACTTAATATGATAGATATTACTTTTCTCCGCTTTTTCTTTCCAATGTTCTGCATGAGTATTTCCAGTTAAGAATATACTTAAATGCGATTTCTCATCGTAAGAAGATTCTAGTTTGTGATAAGTACTCCCCCACTCGTATAATTTCAAATCACTCGAACGGCGGTTGATATTATATGAAATGGCTTCTAATCCTGAACTTAACATTTGGTTACGCAGCACTTGGAGTTCAATACTCAATGGATTCAATATCTCTACTTGATCTTCTGCTGAATAGATTTCGTTGTTCTTCGATGATGTTAATGAATTCGACATCATTTCCTGATATCCAATAGAACTCAAGAACTCCGAGATGATTTCTTTTACACGATTTGAATCTGGTTTCACTGAAAACGATAATGATGATTTAAGATGCGTTGGCATCTCAATATTATTCAATCCGTAAATTCTTAAGATCTCTTCCACTAAATCGCATGGACGAGTAACATCTACTTTAGATAGAGGAACGCGCACCAATACATCTTGTTGATTTTCTTCAATAATTTTAATTCCTAATCCTGTAAGAATTTCTACCATTAATTTCGGTTCGATTTTCTTCCCGATTAATTTTTGAGCGTACTCAAAGTTTAATTTTATTTCAGCAGCTTGTATAGGTTGTGGATATAAATCAGTTATGCCTGCTTCTGCATTTCCTCCAGCAATACTTAAAATTAGTTCAGTTGCTTGAGATATTGCCATTAAGCACATATCTGGATCTGTACCGCGTTCAAATCGGAATGAAGCATCTGTTTTTAAGTCGTGCGCTTTCGATGACTTACGAACCACAGCAGCATTAAAATAGGCACTCTCTAGAAATATATTTTTTGTTGATGTACTTACTGATGTATTTAATCCACCCATTGTACCAGCAATACCTACAATCTTTTCAGCGTCGGTAATTACAAGTTCTGAGCCATGCATTTTACGTTCGGTTTGATCTAGCGTTTGTAATACTTCCCCAGCTTTAGCTCTACGCACACGAATGGTTTTGCCAGAAATTTTATCGGCATCATATGCATGCATCGGTTGACCTAATCCGTGACAAATAAAATTAGTGATATCTACGATATTGTTTATCGACTTTACTCCTATAGATTGCAGACGTTCTTTCAACCATTCTGGAGAATCACTTACCGTAACACCTGAGATTGATATGCCTGAAAAACGAGGAGTATCTTCTGTATTTTCTACTTCAATTTTAACTTGACCAGAAGTATGTACTGGAAGCATTTTATGCTCCGGCTTTTTAACTGTGGTGTGAAAAATCGCGGCTAAATCTCTAGCCACACCTAAATGAGAAGCTGCATCTGCACGGTTTGGAGTTAAACCAATTTCAAAAATGGTATCTGAACTTAGGTTATAATACGTTTTCAATAATTGACCTACAACAGCATCTTCCGGTAATATTTTAATTCCATCATGAGATTTTCCCATGCCAATTTCATCTTCAGCACAAATCATTCCTTCAGATAGTTCAGAACGAATCTTCGATTTGTTGATTTTGAATGCTTCCCCTTCTAGTGGATGAACCGTAGTTCCAACAGTGGCAACGATTACTTTTTGTCCAACTGCAACATTTGGTGCACCACAAACAATTTGTAATAATTCTGCTGCTCCAACATCCACTTTAGTAACTCGCAAACGATCTGCATTGGGATGTTGTACACATTCCATTACATGACCTACGACAAGTCCTTCTAAACCTCCCTTTATTGATTCTACGACTTCTGTCGATTCTACTTCTAATCCTACTGACGTTAATGAATCACTTATTTCTTGAATGTTATCATTCAAATCAATAAAATCCTTTAACCACTTATATGAAATCTTCATTTATTAAAATCCCGTTTTTACAAAAGTACGAAAAAAAGCATTAAGCATAGCTTTGATTGCTGTGTTTTAAAGCATTCCTTCATCACAAAAACTATAGTATTTGTTTTCATGAAAAATGAGGTGATCTAGTAGCTTAATATCCATTAATAAAGCGGCTTCTTTACACTTTTTAGTCAACAGAATATCCTCATTGCTAGGCTTTAGATTACCCGAAGGGTGATTATGACATAGAATAATGGAACTAGCGAGGCTTTCTATGGCCTGTTTTAGGATAATGCGAATATCGACTACCGTACCACTAATGCCACCTTTGCTCATGCATTTTTTATCGATAATGAAATTACCACGATTGAGAAATATAACCCAGAATTCTTCGTGAGCTAAATCGGCAAAGTGTTCCGACATTAAGTTATGAATGTTTGCACTGCTCTGGATTTTCAGCTTTTCTGGCTTCACCATATCTTTTCTGCGCTGCCCAAGTTCCATGCATGCGGAGATGATTAAAGCTTTCGCTTCACCAATACCATTCTGCTTCATTAATTCGGGGATACTTTGCTTGGAGAGCTTACTTAGATCGGAATCGACGCTGAGTAATAGCTTTTGTGCAATTGTTAAGGCATCTTCAGTAGGAGTGCCGCTGCCAATTAATATGGCTAATAGTTCGGCATCGCTTAAGCTTTGCCTACCTTGTTTCTTCAGTTTTTCTCGAGGTCTGTCCTCTTTCGACCATTGCTTTATGGTCAATTTATTCCGTCTTTCCACCATCACGGTACAAAGAACGTATAAATAAAAAAATCCTACAACCTCACGGATGCAGGATTTTTTATCAGCGGAATAAGTTAATACTAGCTAAGAGAATTTACGAATTTCGTAAGCCTAGACTTGTTATTAGCCGCTTTATTTTTGTGAATAACATTCTTTTTAGCCAAACGATCCAACATAGATGTTACTTTTTTCAACAAATCAGATGCTTCTGATTTAGTAGAAGAAGTACGTAATCTTTTTATAGCATTACGCGTAGATCTTGCTTGGTATCTGTTTCTCAAACGTTTTGTAGCGTTTGCTCTAATTCTTTTAATTGATGATTTATGATTTGCCATTGCTTATTATTTCAAAAGGACTGCAAATATACGGTCAGAATTGTAAATTCCAAAGTATAAATTCAAAAAGAAGAAAATATCTTACCTTTAGCCCTAATTATGCGCAAAATAACACTTTTTATCACAATTTTAGTTCTGCTTGGGACTACTTTTGTCTTCTCTTGGGGCTTTTTTGCCCACAAAAGAGTGAACCGATTGGCCGTTTTCACCTTACCGAAGGAGTTAATTGGGTTCTATAAGAGCAATATTAATTTCATTACTGAACAAGCTGTTGCTCCAGATAAGCGCCGCTATTCGGATAAAGAAGAAGCTCCTCGTCACTATTTAGATGCCGACCATTACGATTTACACCACCCATTTGACAGTATTCCTACGAAATGGAAAGAGGCAGTAGCCAAATACTCTGAAGATACCTTAAAAGCTTACGGAACTGTTCCTTGGAGAATTCAGGAGCGATTAGCACAATTAACTCAGGCTTTTAAAGAGCGTGATTCTGCAAAAATCTTATTTTACTCAGCAGATCTTGGACATTACGTAGCTGACGCTTGTGTTCCATTGCATTCTACTGAAAACTACGACGGGCAAATGTCTGGTCAAAAAGGCTTACATGGATTTTGGGAATCGCGTTTGCCAGAATTATTTGCCGACGATTACTACTATTGGGTTGGGAAAGCAACCTACATCTCTGATCCTTTAGATGAATCGTTTAAATTATTAAAAGGAAGCTTTGCTGCACTCGACTCTGTTTTTAAGTTCGAAAAAGAATTAACGGAGAAAATGGGTAAGGACAAAAAATATAGCTTCGAGCAAAGAGGCAATAAAAATATACAGGTTTACTCGTACGACTTCTCTAAGGCTTACCACGAGCAATTAGACGGAATGGTAGAGCGACGCATGCGCGTTGCTATTAAAGCCGTTGGAAGCTACTGGTACACTGCTTGGGTGAACGCTGGGCAACCAAACATGAAGAAATTAGTAAACAAATCGCAAAGCGATACTGAAAAAGAAAAAGCAGAGAAAGATGAAGCGGCTTTTCAGAATGGAAAAGCGTTGGGGAGGGTAGAATAGCGAAATTGCGAATTGGCGAACATGCGAAATTGCGAATTGGCGAACTAGCGAAATTGCGAACTAGCGAACTAGCGAAATTGCGAAATTGCGAATTAACGAAATTGCGAATTGGCGAACATAAAATAAAAAAAGGGTTGAAGTTTATACTTACAACCCTTTTTTATTAATATTTTTTTGTGAATTCGCAGTTTCGCTTATTCGCTAGTTCGATTAAGCGTAGCTATTCAACATCAC
>CAJBVG010000226.1 GCA_903958995.1 uncultured bacterium
AGTAGAATAGAAATTGATTTCGTTTTCATCTTCATATATTATCGTTTTGTGCTTATAAATTTTCGTGTATCTATTTTTAATCCATTAACAACTAATACCGCCTGAAATAATCCAGCTCCCAACTCAATTGCATTTAGCTCAATTTCATTTTCTCCCAAATGCAAAGTATAGGTTTTTACCTCCTGCCCTATGGTATTATATATTTTTAAGAGTGAATTCGCATCATCATCAATATTACAATGCAGTTTAGCGAGTTCAGAAAATGGATTCGGCGATACTAATCCTAATGTATTTTTAGAGACTAAATATTGTTCATCCGTACTCATTTTTAGATTTACTTCATTGGATACAATTGATGGGCATTCCGTAGCTGTTGCATAATTACTGCAAGTGTTTTGAGTTACTTTTGCTACACTATACTTTGTTAAATTGGTATTCGAAAATGTTGTGTATTGTAGCGAATTGGCATTATCACTTACATAAAGCTGAGTAGCACTGGTATTGAACGGAGCACTAAAATAATTAACAATGGGTGCTTGATTCTGAATACTGTATAGCCCTTGATTTCCTAATTGACCAGAGGAAACCGATATGGCTACATCATACGAAGTAAATTGGTTACACTTGATCATTACATTCGCGTTATTATTTTCAAAAACCATGGAGGTTTTAAAACCATTGAATTGGTTTTTATAAAGTAGGCCACCTGAAGTATTCGAATTATTCACCAATACTCCCATCGAATAATCTCTATTAATTAAATTTACAAAAGAATTCTCAGCAAGTGAAAACCCTAATGTTTGCTCTAGTTTTAGTGCATAAATGGTATTATTCGTAAAAGTATTGGAATGAATATCGAGGTTTGTTCCTCCAAGTATTTTCATCCCATACATACAATTGGATATGCTATTATCAGAAAACATAGAAGATTGATTAATGGAATTGCTTGATGAAAAGAGTACTCCATAAGGTAAACCTGCAATGATGTTTCCTGTAGCTTGAATGCTTGCATCCATAGCTCGTATAGCTGAGAAATTTGATGTACTTGGAAAGTATGATTCTGAAAAATTGCAATTGATAATTTTAATTCCCTTTATTTCTTGTAAATCGATGTACGATTTATTGTTAAAAATTAATCCGATCGGATTGGCACTTGTAAAAAAGCAATTGCTTATTGCTGATCGATTGGTTAATGTGGACAGGTATGCATCGAAATGAATATAAGTGCCAAAAGAATTCTTGAAGTTAGAATTCAATGCAATGAATATTCCTCCAGCATTCACATTAATCATGTTTTTACATTTCTCTATCGTTGAATTTGCGCAATACACGTAGCCCTGATTAGTGTTTAATTGACTTGCAATGGCATTCCCCCGAATTTGTATTCCTGCCCAAGTATTACAATTCGTATTGGTCAGTTTTGAGTTTGTTAAAATCAATTTCCCTCCTACTTCTACTATTATACTTGAATTGTTATAAAGGTCAATTTGTGCATTATTAATTGATAACTGCGCTCCCGATTGAATAGTAATTGTCCCTTTTATTTTTTTATTGGTTGTCCAACTTAAATTACTGCTTACCGTTAAATTCTCATAATCGAATTTAGCATACGGAGCATTCAATGCTGAAATCAAGGGGTTAATAATTTCTGTAGGAAACTTATCATGATATCCATTAGCATTAGCTTGTATGCTCACATCAAACTTCGATTGATTACTTACATTCAAATCTAAGGCTGATGCATATGGAATAAACGTAGGGTCGGTATACCTTGTAAACGTTACATATCCGGGCAGTAATGCACTGAACAAGGCATTCGTTGGTGAGGGATCGAAGTTGGTAGATGATCGAGGCAAAAATGAACCTGATACTTTTTCTTCATTGGAAAGTATGATGCTTTCACCCGAAATTATACTACCAAATTTTATTAATAACCATTGTCCAGAATTTGTATTCGCTTGTCCGTTTGAAAATGCCACTCCAATATTTTGAGTGAGTTTAGGATAACCTGTTCCACAATTCAAGGCATTTAATTCTGAATAAAATGAAGTATGAATTCCGGCATTATCATAAGTATTGTATTTCAACAATTGCTTTGCTGCCGTATTATTAATACCGAATGCTTCAAACTGCTGATCATCGGTTTTTGAATTCGTATAATCTTGAAATTGTTTTGAAACTACCGCTCCTTGTTGTGGCGCATCAATAGAAACGAATTTACTGACTGGCAATGGTGCTAAATCGTTCTCCGCTTTTGTTAGTGCATACCGTGCTATAACTCCACCCATACTAATACCTCCGGCAACAACACTTCTATTCGCATTGATGCTAGAAATATACCTCAGCGCTGAATTATAGATGGCTGCCGAATTCTTCATGCTCTGTGCATTGTATTCGTAATCCAATACATACACCTTATAACCATTTGCCAATAGCGCATTAATTAAGCTCTGCCCTTCGAACGCATAAAATTCTGCAGAGGTTGTATTATAAGCATCAAATCCTTCAGAAATTAATACAGGTATAGCATTCGGGTTCGAAGCATTCTCCCATAAGGTTAAGGTATTCGCTCTTAAATAATAATAAGGATCGTTTGATAAATTGTTTTTGTAGAACTTGCTTGCATTCTGAGTAATGTTAATGGAGTACTCTCGATAAATAATCTCTCCTGTTGCAAGTGTCGCTTGAACTTTTAATTGATGTGTGCCAAGTGTACGAAAAGAAGCTGGTGGATTAATCCAATTCACATGCTGCTTTGAACTTCCCTTATAAACATTTTGATTGCCTGTATTGTCCCAATTAAGGTTAAGACTTACAATAAACTTCGAGGTATTAAACGTATTAAACCCAAAGGTGGAATTGACTTTCTGAATGTAGATATCTTCTTTCTCTGTGGGAATAATACTAATACTCACCGATTGTTTATTACTCGGCTCCTCATACCAATTATCATAATCATAGGGATTAGAGGATGTCGAAACATTATCTACCGTGTTCTGTACTGGGTATTGAACATTATGGGAGATGGTTTGTGCATTGATGAATTTGCTCATCAACAATAAGAATAGAAAATTAAAAACTATTAAAATTTCTTTCTTTGATTTTTTTCGATTTCCGAATTCAACTGTTGAATTGGTCGACGGTGAAATGTGCAACGTTAGAGCTTTTCCTCTCTGCACCATTCCCCTCACTTCTCTTGGTTGTTTACTTTTAAAGTACATTTCAAATCATTTTATGATTAAAAATATTACTTCAAGTAATAAAAAAATAATTTTTCCGCGACTAAGTTAGTCGAGTAATACTTTAGTCGTGAGGAATTAGAACTTAGCCACTAAACGCACATTTAATTGGCGTGAGGTAAGGTAGTTTGGAATAGCATACTGTTGATCGCGAACATCACGAATCCACAAATACGAAATAGTATTGGAACGCTTGAAAAGATTGAATACTTCAGCGTATAGCATGATACTTTTAAATGGACCAATTTTAGCTTCACCACCGGATTTTAATCCGACCCATTCTTTAGAAAAACCAATATCGGCTCTCCAATACGGAGGCATACGAAGGGTGTCTTTATATCGAGCAAAATCGGGCGGACCAAAAGGTAAGCGAGATCCGAACACTACGTTAAGGTGAACTTTAACGCTAGGATCTTTGGTAAGTTTATCTTGAAAGAAAATTGAAAAATTGAAACGTTGATCGGTTGGACGAGGAATATAACCTGGGTAAACCGTTGCTGAATCTACACCTGCTGCATTTTGAATTGCGTAAGAATCATTTTTTATATTCTCTTCCGTTTTTAAGAACGATAAACTGAACCACGATTCTAAATCTTTCACAAATTCACCATTCACTTTAAAATCGGCACCCATAGAGTATGCATCGGCTTTATCATTTGCATAATAACGAATGCGCACATTATCCACTTCATAAGGAATAATGTTTTTCATGTTTTTATAATAAAGTTCGGAGATAAATCTGAATTTACGTTTTCCAAACATCAAGAATTGATGATCGGCAGCGAGTACATAATGAATAGATTGTTGAGTCTTTGGATTAATAGAAAGTGTACCATCATAATTCCTCAACTCCCTGTAAAATGGAGCTTGTTGATAGTAACCCCATGAAGCTCTAAACACCCAATCCTTCTCCCAGTTAGGTTTATAAGAGATGGTTGCTCTCGGACTAACATTTAGTTCTTTGGTATAATCCCAATACATTGCTCGAGCACCAATCACTAATTTTAAATCATTTGATTTCGATAAGGGAAGAGTATGTTGTAAAAACCCATTCACACGATTACTGCTCAAATTGATTTTTGCTTTTACGACATCTTGCAAAACAATAGTATTATCAATGTCAGGTGCTGCATAATCTGCGGAGTCGATCAATTTCCATTCGCTTAAACGATCTTCAATAACTTCATGTTGGTATTTTACACCCCAATTCCATAAACGATCATTGTGTTGATAGCTTCCTTTGTGTTCGAAGCTTTGTACACTTGCAAATAGAAAATTACGTGCGTGATTTAAAAAACCACCAACACCTCGATTTGCTTTTACTTGTCCGAAGTTGCTTTTCCCGAAATTACTTTCAATCTCATCAAACAAATACTGCCCTTCTATATCAAATGTTTCACGTTCATCGGTTTGAAAACGTGAAGCGATGAACTTCATGTTTAAATCATTATTCGGATGATAAGTCGCTGTAACAGCACCCATACCTGATTGGTATTGATCAACTTCTTGTCCTTGGAAATAAACGGTTAATCGAAGTACTTCATTAAAGGTACCGTAAGTTGTTTCTCTAGATTGAGGAATAACCGTGTATTTGTTGCTATTTAAATTTCCTAAGAACGATAATTCCCAATCGGTATTAATATCGTATGATATGTACGATTGTAAATCGTAAAATGAAGGTTGGTAATCGCCATCCACATCTAAAGTACCGAGTAAATACTTAGTAGACTTCTGACGAAATCCCACGAGGTAACTAAGTCTTCTATTCTTATTGGTGCCTTCGAAACTTACGTTCGTACCCAGCAAGCCTACAGAGGCCGTACCGGCAAAATCTTTTGGCTTCTTATACTTTATATCTAAAACAGATGAAAGCTTATCTCCATAGCGAGATTCAAATCCACCTGCTGAGAATTTAACAGAACTCACCATGTCGGCATTAATAAAGCTTAGGCCTTCTTGTTGGCCAGAGCGAACTAAAAACGGACGATAAATCTCAACATCATTAACATAGACTAAGTTCTCATCGAAATTACCACCACGCACATTGTATTGTGAGCTCATTTCATTATTAGAGTTTACACCAGGTAATGTTTTTAAAATAGCTTCAAAATTTCCTGAAGCCGAAGGCAAGCTACTTAATATTTTAGGGTCGATTTTTGTTATGGTAGAAGTTCGTTCTTCATCACTTTGCACAATCACTTCACGAATATCCAAAGCACGTTGAGCAAACTTTTTATCTACTCGGAAACGTTCATTGGTTTTTAGTTTTACGTTTACAAATTGAGATTGATAACCGATATAAGCAAAACTTATGGTGATATTAGAATCGGCAGGAACACGTAATTCATAATAACCAAGCTCATCGGTTTTAGTAGCAATAACAGTTCCTTTTACACTTACGGTTACTAAAGAAAAACCTTTACCCTCTTCATCTTTAATTACACCAAAAACCACAGCACGTTGTTGAGCGTACAGCTGTTGTGTAGAAATAAGGAGAAGTAAAAGGAAAAGTTTTTTGATGGACATGCTTAGTAAACGATAAACTACAAAGGATTGTATTTATTGTATATTTTTTAATGTAGTAATCATACCAGCAGGGTCTTCAGCTGCAAATACAGCATTACCAGCCACAAGAACATTAGCACCTGCTTGAACTAAAGCTGATAAATTATGTTGACCTACACCACCATCAATTTCAATAAGAAGTTCAGTGTTTTGAGCAGTTGCCATTGCACGAAGCTTCTTAATTTTATCGTAAGTGTTCTCAATGAATTTTTGTCCACCGAAACCAGGGTTAACACTCATTAAGCAAACCAAGTCGATGTCTTTTAAAATATCTTCTAATAAAGAAACATTCGTGTGAGGATTAAGAGCCACACCAGCTTTCATACCTAATTGCTTTATCGCACTAACGGTACGGTGTAAGTGAGTACATGCTTCTAGGTGAACCGTTAATATATCGGCACCAGCATTTTTAAATTGCTCTAAATAACGATCAGGCTCAACAATCATTAAATGCACATCTAGGGGTTTCGTAGCATGCTTCTTAATTGCACTCACTACTGGGAAACCAAAAGAGATATTGGGAACAAAAACACCATCCATAATATCTACGTGAAACCAATCTGCATTACTTTGGTTAATCATTTCTACATCACGTTGAATATTAGCAAAGTCGGCCGATAAAATGGAAGGGGCAATAAGGTGTTTCATAATTTCGTTTTATGTCCAAAAGTACGCTTTATCCTTTATTTGGCAATATTAAATACACAAAAATGCCCGTTTAGTATATAAAACTCTAATTTTTGGAACGGTTTATGTATTATTGAATTAAGAAATCAGAACAATATGAAAAAAATAATTTTAAGCCTTGCTATCCTTTTTGCAGGCGTAAGCGCATCTCAAGCTCAAGAAATTCAAAATTCTAAAGCAATTAATGTACACTTCTTCTCATCAGCATCATTAGAAGACATTGAAGCAACTACACAAAACGGAATATCAATGATAACAACAGCTAAGAATGAATTTTTTTTCTTAGTGCCAATAAAGTCATTCACCTTTAAAAGTTCATTAATGCAAGAGCATTTCAATGAGAACTACATGGAAAGTGACAAATATACGGATGCTCGTTTCTCGGGTAAAGTAAATGAAGATATTGATTGGAAGAAAGACGGTGTAAACAATGTTACTGTAACTGGAAAACTAACCATACATGGAGTTGATAAAGACAGAACTATACCAGGTGTAATTACTGTAAAAAATGAAGTTATAAGTATATCTTCTAAATTTGATGTTACTTGTAAAGAGCATGGAATTAAAATCCCAACCATGTTAGCGGAAAAAGTTGCAGAGGTGGTTAGCATCAATGTAAGCGGTATTTATGCGCCTTACGTTAAGAAATAATTAATGAAAAAAATATTCATTTCAGGGATGATGTTGCTCACCGCAGTAACATCTTTTGCTAAATCTGATACCACTTCGTATGTAGATGAAATCATGGTTTTCAAAGTTGATGGTAGTGATATTTTTGCACGTTATATCAAAGCAGAGCCTTGTAACCAAGAAGAGAATTCAACATTAGCAATAATTATTGCAGGCTCTGGACCAACAGATGCTAATGGAAACAACCCATTCTTAAAAAGTTATACGTATAAATACCTTGCTGAAGAATTAGGTCGACATGGCATTAGTTCTGTTCGCTACGATAAACGAGGCATTGGCAATAGCCAAAAAGCTGGGCCCAAAGAAAGTGATTTGCGATTCGACATGTATGTGAATGATGCAAACACTATTGTGAATGCAATGAATAATTACAAACGCATTATTATTATCGGGCATAGCGAAGGCTCATTAATTGGGATGATGGTTGCGGCACGAAACCCGTACGTGAGTAAATTTATTTCCATTGCAGGACCAGGGCGATCGGCAGATTTAGTTTTAAAAGAACAATTTAAAGATCAACCCGAAGAAGTGAATACAATGGCAGTGCCTATGATTGATTCATTGAAAGCAGGATTAACGGTTACGAATGTCCCACCCTTTTTGAAATCAGTATTTCGCAAATCAGTTCAAGGGTATATGATGTCGTGGTTTAAATACGACCCACAAATTGAAATCAAAAAAGTAAAAGTTCCAATTCTAATTATTCAAGGCACCAAAGATTTGCAAGTACAAGTATTGGATGCACAGCAATTATACTTAGCCAATACAACCGCTACCTTAAAGGTAATTGATAACATGAATCATGTGATGAGGATCATTGAATCCGAGGAAAAGTCGGAGAATTTTAAGGCGTATAATAATCCGAGATTGCCGGTGTCTGCTGAACTCTTGAAAATGGTGGTTGAGTTCAGTAAATAAATTTTGAATTCTTTTTTTGAATTCTTTTAAAATTCCTTTGTGTTACTCTGTGTGCACTTTGTGTACTTTGTGACCCCTATATTTAGCTCACAAAGGAACACTAAGTTCCCACAAAGGATCACAATGTTTTCGACACTCGTATCTCGTATCTCGGAATTACAATTTAGAATTTAAAATTTACAATTTACAATTTATTTGTGTGTACTTTGTGACCCCTATATTTAGCTCACAAAGAAGCACATAGTTCCCACAAAGGATTACAATGTTTTTTTTGAGACTTAGAATAAAAAAAGCCAGACTTTCGTCTAGCTTTTTCTCAATACTATTTTCTGAATACTTACAACTCAGCAGAAGGTGCGTCGTTGGTTTTTTCAGGTCTAGGGATTAACACTTTTCTAGAAAGTTTTAATTTACCTGTTTTCTTATCTACGTCGATTAATTTTACTTTCACTACTTCACCAACTTCTAGAACACCGTCCATTGTTTCGTAGCGTTTCCAATCGATTTCAGAGATGTGTAATAAACCATCTTTACCAGGAAGGATTTCAACGAAAGCACCGAAAGGCATAATAGATTTTACTTTACCTTCATATACTTCACCAACTTCTGGTATGGTAGTCATTCCTTTAATTTTAGCAGTAACTTTTTCAATTGCTTCTTTGTTATCTGCATAAATTTGAACAATACCTTGGTTATCTTTTTCTTCGATACTGATGGTAGCACCACTTTCGCGTTGCATTTCTTGAATGATTTTTCCACCAGGTCCGATAATCGCACCAATGAATTCTTTCGCAACACGAATCTCAACAATACGAGGAGCGTGAGGTTTGTAATCTTCACGTGGAGTTTCTAAAGTCGACATCATTTCGTTTAAGATATGAGCACGACCTTCTTTAGCTTGTAATAAAGCTTCTGCTAAAGTATCATAAGAAAGACCATCAATTTTTAAGTCCATTTGGCAAGCCGTAATACCTTTAGTAGTACCCGTTACTTTAAAGTCCATATCACCTAAATGATCTTCATCACCTAAGATGTCAGACAATACAGCATATTTACCAGTTTTAGGATCCGTGATTAAACCCATAGCGATACCAGATACTGGCGCTTTGATTTTCACACCGGCATCCATCAAGGCTAATGTACCCGCACAAACGGTAGCCATAGATGAAGAACCATTTGATTCCAAGATATCAGAAACGATACGAATAACGTAAGGATTCTCATCATCACCAGGAAGCACTTGTTTCAATGAACGCATTGCTAAGTTACCATGGCCAATTTCTCTACGACCAGCACCTCTATTCGGGCGAACTTCACCAGTTGAGAAACCAGGGAAATTGTAGTGTAATAAGAATTTGTTGTAACCAAAGAACATCGCACCATCAATCATTTGCTCGTCAGTTTTAGCACCTAAAGTAACTGTTGTTAACGATTGTGTTTCACCACGAGTAAAGATTGCCGAACCGTGAGCTGAAGGTAGGTAACCAACTTCAGACCAAATCGGACGAATATTTTTTGTACCACGACCATCTAAACGAACACCTTCATTTAACACAAGGTTACGAATAGCTTCTTTTTCGATATCATGATAGTATTTTTTCATTAACCAAGCAAATGCAGATTCAGTCATTTCTTCAGAAACTGTAGCTTCGAAATCATCACGAATTGCACGGAAAGCTAAAGAACGCTCGTCTTTACCCAAGGCTGATTTCGCAACTGCATAAACACGGTCGTAAGCAAAAGCACGAATTTTATCCATTAACTCAGGACGAGCTTCTGGTTCGTGTTTGTAAGTACGTTTTTCTTTGTAACCAACTTTAGCGATGAAGTCTACTTGTGCTTGAACTTGTAATTTAATCGCTTCATGAGCAACGCGAATAGCTTCTGCCATCTCTGCTTCTGAAACTTCTTTCATTTCACCTTCTACCATGCAAATATCTTTTGCATTACCAGCAACGATCATGTCCATATCGGCACGAGCGATGTCTGAGATAGTAGGGTTAATTTGAAACTGACCATCAATACGAGCAACACGTACTTCAGAAATAGGACCATTAAATGGAATATTTGAGATACTGATTGCTGCTGATGCTGCAAATGCTGCTAATGCATCTGGCATGATGTTTTTATCTGCCGAGATTAACGAGATCATTACTTGAACGTCAGAATGATAATCTTCTGGGAACATCGGGCGTAACGCACGATCCACCAAACGACAAATTAATACTTCGTAGTCTGATAATCTAGACTCACGCTTTAAGAAACCGCCTGGTATACGACCAGTTGATGCGTATTTCTCTTGATAATCAACGGATAGAGGTAAGAAGTCCGTTCCTTCTTTTGCATCTTTTGATGAGACAACGGTTGCTAACAACATCGTATCCCCCATTTTTACCACAACAGATCCATCAGCTTGTTTAGCTATTTTCCCTGTTTCGATGGAAATCTTTTTTCCATCACCCATTTCAAACTCATGGGTAATTCCAATTTTCGACATATTATTTTTCTGTTATAATCGGGGCAAAGGTACTGATTTATCTTTAATTACGTATCGAATGCGATAAAACAAAAAAGCCGTTCCGAAATGAATCGGAAACGGCTCTTAAAACATAAAACATGAAAAATCTTATTTACGAAGTTCTAACTTCTTAATAATCGCACGGTAACGCTCAATGTCTTTATTCATTAAGTAGTTTAACTGCGCACGACGCTTTCCAACTAATTTTGTTAGAGACAATTGTGTAGAAAAATCTTTTCTATTTTTCTTTAAATGCTCTGTCAAGTGTGAAATTCTATACGAGAATAACGCGATTTGACCTTCTGCGTTACCTGTATCGGCATCGCTTTTTCCGTGAGATTTGAAAATCTCTTTTTTCTTTTCTGTACTTAAATACATTCTTGAATGATACTAAAGTGTTAAATAATCGATTAATTAAAATATTGGACAACAAAAATACGGCAAGAATCTGAATTTAGGAAGGAAAGCGACAGAATTATTTTCAAACCACGTTTGGAGTGGAATTGAGGCGTTTTTATACCAACCAAGTTGTGAATTGTGAGTTATGAGTTGTGAGTTACATTTTTAATAAAAAACATGAAACCATTCAAATAACAGTATAAAAACCTTTCCTTTGTGCTAAATCCACAACTCAAAATTCATAACTCACAACTCAAAATTATGCTTTTTTCTCGCTTCGACACTGAAATGCAAGTCCGCCCAGACGATATCGATATGAACCAACACGTTCATAACTCGAAGTACTTCGACTATGTTTTAGCTGCTCGTTACGACCAAATGGAGCTTTTTTACAAGTTCCCGATGGAAAAGTTCCTCGAAAATAAGTTCGCTTGGGTAATCAATAAGGCTATTGTAGAGTATAAACGCCCTTTAGGACTTGGCGATCGCTTTATTGTGAATACCGGGATTAAGGAAATGCTTCCGAAAGGATGTATCGTTGATTTCCATATCACCAGTAAACGTACAGGCAAATTATGCTGTGATGGGGAATTTCATTATACCATGATCAATGTTGAAACTGGTAGAGGCGAATTAATCCCCGATTGGATTAAAGAACATTATTCTATTTAAGCACTTCCTCCAATAAAGCCCCGTAAAAATCAGTCATGCTCATGCCTGCAGCCCTCACTTGTTGAGGAATAATGCTGTTTTGTGATTGTCCAGGAACGGTATTAACTTCTAATACGTACATTTTATTAGTTTCTTGCTCTAATATATAATCGATACGAACTACGCCTTTGCAGTTTAATCGTTGATAAATTTTCACCATTGCCCCTTCTACCCTAGCTTTCTCCTCATCGGTCATACGGCCGGGTGTAATCTCTTCCGAAACTCCGGTGGTATACTTTGCTTCATAATCGAAGAACTCTTTCGTAGAAACGATCTCTGTGCAAGGTAGCACATGAACCTTTCCTTTTACACGGTACAATCCTATGGTAAACTCTCTACCCCCAATAAACTCTTCTACGATTACTTGAGAATCTTCATCAAAGGCTACTTTCAAAGCGTCTGCTAATGCTGAAGCTTCTTTTACTTTACTCATACCAATACTACTGCCACCACTATTGGGTTTTACGAATACAGGAAGAGTTAAATGATCTAAAACATCATTCACCGTATATCCTTGCGAATCGAATAGTTGTACCGAGCCCGCAATACATACATCGGGAATTCCATTGATGATACTTTTGGTATAGGCTTTATTCATTGTAATGGCCGATGTTGCTGCATCGCATGTAGTATATGGCATACCAATCATATCAAAATAACCTTGAAGCTTTCCATCTTCACCAGGAGTACCGTGAATAATAATAAAGGCAGCATCGAAAGTTACTTTCCCACTTTTCATCGGTATAGAAAAATCATTACGATCAATGATGTGTAACTGCTTATCATCATCCAAACAACGCCACGACTCATTATCAATCGTTATGCGGTAAATGTCGTACTTGTTTTTATCTAGACTTTTATAAACAGTTTCTGCGCTATTCATCGATATTACCGACTCTCCAGTATAACCACCAGCAACCAATGCTATTTTCTTTTTCATATCGTTTTAGATGTATCCATTTGGATACCTAAAAAAACGAAAAAAATGCGATTCAATCAATATTTCTTTTATAATGCCTTGAAATCGCTTATGTTTGAAAAGATTTATGAGAAATTTTATCCGCTTTCTGAAAAGTAAGTCCTTTAGAGTAAACTTTGCTATTGCATTCGTTTCGATTACGCTTTTACTGTTTCTCGTATTAAAATGGTTAGGTGTATACACTAAACATGGAGAAACGATTAGCGTGCCAGATTTAAAAGGCATTGACATTGTTGAAGCTATGGATCGATTAGATGAACAGGGATTCAAGTATGTAATTGATTCTATCTATACCGACCAAGCGGAAACAAATACGGTGTATGAGCAAGAGCCAGAAGCAAACTCACTCGTAAAAGAAAACAGAACAATATATTTAACGGTAGTCTCAGGTAGCGCACCGAATGTAAAACTCCCTGATTTAATAGATGTCTCACTCCGTGAAGCACAAGCTATACTTGAAAGTTATGGCATTAAAGTAGGAAAATTAATTTACCGACCAGATTTAGCACAAAACGCAGTATTAGGAATTCAATACCAAGGGAGAGATGTTCAAAAAGGATATTCGATTGCGAAAGGTGAGGTAGTGGATTTAATTCTAGGTGATGGATATGGCAATTTAAAAGTTTCTATTCCAAATCTTGTTGGCTTAAGTTATGATGAAGCCTTGTTTGTATTACAAGGTTCGAAATTAATTTTAGGCGCTGTAATTTTTGATGGTTTTAAGAACGACACGTTAAATGCTACTGTTTACAGGCAATCGCCAGAACCAAGCACCGATACTAGTGCCAACAAAATCTCTCAAGGGGAAACCATCGACATTTATTTAAAAGTGAAATAAATGTAATTTAGAGGCCCACATTACGTTATGATAATTTTAGCATGAAAAGAGTAAGTCTATATCTATTTCTTAATTTATTAGTTCTTTGCAGTTTTGCTCAGGAGCTTACAAAGCCCATGACGTATTCGGCAGTATTGAATAATGCTTATCGCGAATATCAACTTTCAAAAACGTACTCGAAAGCAACAGCAGATACTCTTAGCCTTCCCTTCATTGATGACTTTTCTTATAATACCATCTATCCAAATTCAAAAAAATGGACAGATGTAAAAGTATTCATCAATAATAGTTTTGCGATTAAACCTCCAAGTAAAGGTGTGGCAACATTCGATGGTTTTAATGAATTCGGAAGACCTTATGTTGAATCTGAATTTTCTTATGGAGTATGTGATACCTTAACTTCACAACCAATTAATTTAAACTTACCGGCATCGGATTCTATTTACATTAGTTTTTATATTCAACCTCAAGGAAATGGTAGAACACCAGCAGTAAATGATTCATTGATACTAGAATTCAAAAACATGACGACCGGTAAATTCACAAAAGTGAAGAGCTGGGCAGGAAGTGCTAATAAAGATTTCAGATATGTTTTAATTCCTATTACCAATCCGGTTTATTTACAAAAAGGTTTTCAATTTCGCTTCAAAAATAAGGGTTCACAATATGGTGCCGATGATCATTGGCATTTAGATTATGTGAAGCTAGATCGTTTACGATCTATTAATGATACTAGCTTACTTGATGTATCAATTAATTCGAATGCTACCTCACTATTGCTTGATTATACAGCGGTTCCATGGAATCAGTTCGATATAAATTTATTAGCTGAAAATCACTTTGTGAACATTAAAAATAATTTCAAGAATTCTTCAAACGTTGATTTCACATTTAAATCATACATCAAAAATATCAAATTAGATTCTGTAACAAAGGGTTTGTTTTTGGCATCAGGAATTACTTCCAAAGAAGAATCGAAGAAAGTAAACATCCCTACTCCTACTGCTCCATTTGAAGTGAATACAACATATACTTCTGGAACCAATAATGATGTTTTCGAATTTAACGATACCTTACGAGCAACACAAATCTTCCATGACTACTATGCACTTGATGATGGTACTGCAGAAGATGGCTATGGAGTTTCGGCTTCAGCGAATGGTCGTTTTGCTTATAAGTTTAATGCAAGGAATTCCGATACCATATCGGCAGTTCAATTTCATTTTACTCAAAAACAAGTACCAATTGTAAACCAAATATTTACACTAACCATTTGGAAGAGTTTAAGTCCAGAAGTTATTCTCTACCAACAAACCTCATTATCTCCTTCATACATTGATTCCTTGAATGGTTTTACAACGTTCAAATTAGATTCTATCGTAGAGCTATCTGGAGATTTTTATGTAGGATGGATTCAATCCGTAAATTACTTCATGAATGTTGGATTAGATCGTAATACCATCAACAACTCCCACATGTTTTACAAAGTAAATTCTACAGGATGGCAACAAAGTGGTGTTCTCGGTTCGGTTATGATTCGTCCGGTATTTGGCGATAGACTAGAAACCGGTATTGGAAGTACGAAGAGAAAAGAAAATGTTTTTGTAGTGTATCCTAATCCGGGGAATGGTGTGTTAAGTATTAAGTACAATGTACAAAGTACAATGTACAAAGTACAATGTACAAACTTACAAGGTCAGCTAGTTTACACAAGTACTAATCTAGATAATATCGATATCTCAGATCTTCCGAAAGGAATGTACTTCATTCAATTACTTGATGAAAATAATCAGATTTTAGGTAGTCAGAAATATTTAAAGAATGAGTGATATTTCTGCCCTTGAACTTAAAGAGAAATTAGCCACCGCATTTATACTTGATGTAAGAGAAATCCTAGAATTTCACACCTACAATATTGGAGGCCTACACATACCCCTTGGTCAGCTTCCGGAGCGTATTGAAGAGCTTGAAGTTGAATTAGACCAAGAAATCATAGTGGTTTGCCAGAAAGGGATTCGAAGTAGAACCGCTCAAGTGCTTCTAGAACAGGCAGGTTACAGCAATGTGAAAAATCTTCGTGGTGGATTATCTGCTTTCCACCGAATTTGATATTTTTATACTATGTTGAAAAAGACGTATTTCCTGCAGTTATTATTCATTATAAGTATCCTAGGAATAGCCTTCTCAACTATGCAATGTGGTGGTGATAAAAGCAAAGAAGACATCATCTATAAAAACCATGCGCCGGGTATAAAGTATGTTGGCATTGAAACCTGTAAAGGTTGCCATATCGATGTATATCAATCCTTCATCTATACAGGTATGGGCAGATCATTTGGAGCAGCAAATAGAAAACGTAGTTCGGCCCAAGTAAATGAGCATACAGCGATTTACGATAAATACCAAGACTTCTACTATAAACCTTTTTTCACGAAAGATTCTTCGATGTATATCATGGAGTATCGTTTAGAAGGGAAAGACACGGTACACAAACGCATTGAAAAAGTAGATTACATTGTTGGCTCTGGTCAACATACCAATTCACATATGTATCAGGTCAACGGTTATTTCTACCAAATGCCCATGACGTTTTACACGCAACAAAAAAAATGGGACTTCCCTCCTGGTTTTGAAAATGGATTTAATTCGCGCTTTAGCAGAACAATTGAATTAGAGTGTATGAGTTGCCACAATGCTTACCCAAGCTTTGTAGAAGGCTCTAAAAACAAATACGCTAGTGTATTGCAAGGGATAGATTGCGAACGTTGCCATGGTCCTGGAGAAATTCACGTTCAAGAAAAATTACAAGGGAAAGTAGTTGATGTACAAAATGAAATTGATTACACCATTGTTAACCCTAAAAAATTACCATACGATTTACAAGTGGATGTTTGTCAGCGTTGCCATTTACAAGGGAATGCCGTTTTAAAAGAAGGGAAATCGTTCTTCGATTTTAAACCTGGACAAAAACTTTCAGACTTCATGGATATCTTTTTACCAAGATATAAAGGAGAGAAAACATTTGTCATGGCATCTCATGCCGACCGATTAAAACAAAGTAAATGCTTTATAGAGAGTAATAAACAAAAGATAAATACGAATACCAAGATTTACAAAAACAGTGTATTCGATAATTCTCAATACTCTTCTTTCACTTGTATTTCTTGTCATAACCCACACGTAAGTATTCAACAAACAGGCGATGAACAATACAACAATGCTTGCAAAAATTGCCATGGGAATAAAGAGTATAAAAATTTAACTTTATGTTCTGAAGATTTGAAAACGAGAACAGCAAACAATGACAATTGCTGGAAATGCCATATGCCACAATCGGGAACATTAGACATTCCACACGTAAGTGTGCATGATCATAAGATTCAGATTCCATTACCTCCTAGCAAACAAAACGAGATTAAAACCTTTGTCGGATTAGCTGCCATTAATAATCCGAATCCCGATAACCATACTATTGGAGAAGCCTACTTATCGTATTTCGAGAAGTTTGAAAACAAAAGAGAATACTTAGATTCAGCAGGAATTTATTTTTCGAAAAATGGTAATTATTCACCAGTACATTACTTCGAAAATATCATTCGAATGAATTACCTAAAAGGTGATTTTAATGCATTGATATTAAAAGCGAAAGAACAGGAATTATCATTCAGTAAAGACTCATGGACGATGTATCGAATTGCAGAAGCCTACTATCAACAAAATAATAATTCAGAAGCATTAAGCTATATTAAAGCATCAGTAGAGCTAGCACCTTTTAATTTAGAGTTCAGAAATAAATTAGGGGTTATGGCATTAGCCAATAAAGATATTACATTAGCTAAATCAACATTTGAATTTATACAAAAAGAAAATCCAAAATACGTATCTGCCCTTTCTAACTTAGCATTTATCTACTTACAAGAAAACAGAATACAAGAAGCTGAAGTGCTTATAAATAAAGCCATTGCGCTAGACCCCGATTATGAGCAAGCATTGTTAAACAAAGCTAGTATCTATATGTTCAAGAATAACAAAGCAGATGCTTTGAAAATGATTAAGCAAATATTAAAGAAAAACCCGAAGAGTGTAAAAGCGAACCAAGCATTAAAAGCATTGAGTTAACATGAAAAAAAATAAGAAGACTATTCGAATTATACTCCTCGTTATCCTATTAATTTTAGGAAGTGCCGGACTACACTATTATAATACTTTGTTCAAATCAAATATTACTGATACTTCGGAAGAATATTTGTTCATCCCTTCTACTGCTAGCTTTGATGATGTAATAAACATCGTAAAGCAAAAAAATATTATCATCGACACAGAAACCTTTGCATGGGTAGCAAAGCGAATGAAATACAAAAATGTAAAACCGGGTAAGTATAAGATATCTAAAGGCATGAGCAATGTGGAATTAATTCGCATGCTTAGAGCTGGAAGACAGGAGCCTGTAAAATTACAATACCAAAACATTCGTTTAAAAAAGAATTTTGCAGGATACATTGGAACTCAATTAGAAATTGATTCTACTCAATTTCTAAGCATGTTAGATAGCATGGATCTATTGCGAACATTAGGGTTTGATGAGGATAACATCTTTTGTATGTTCATCCCTAATACCTATGAATTATATTGGAATACATCGGCAGATAAATTCATCAATAAAATGCATGATGAGTATGGTAAATTTTGGAATGAGGAACGAATAGCGAAGGCGAAAAAAATTGGATTAAGTCCAATCGAAGTGAGCATCCTTGCTTCTATTGTTGATCAGGAAGCATTAGTAAACTCCGAATTAAAACGAGTGGCAGGAGTTTATATGAATCGTTTAAATAGAGGAATGAAACTAGAAGCTGACCCTACTGTTATTTTTGCACTAGGTGATTTTAAAATTAAGCGAGTGTTGAATCGCATGTTAAAATACAATTCGCCATATAACACCTATATGTACAACGGATTGCCACCAGGACCAATTTGTATGCCATCAGTGGCAGCAATTGATGGTGTATTAAGTTATGAAAAACACAATTACATTTACTTTTGTGCGAAAGAAGACTTCTCTGGATATCATAATTTTGCAAGCAACATTACCGATCACCAAAACAATGCAAGGAAATTCCAGCAAGCCTTAACAAAACGCAGAATCATGCACTAGTATGCTCGTGTGCTCATTTGCTCGTGTGCTCGTGTGCTCATATTAACATATTATCCCATTAACAAATTAACATATTAGAGAATCATGTTTACAAGTGAAACAAAATTAAGAGTAAGATACGGAGAAACGGATCAGATGGGTTACGTTTATTATGGGAACTATGCTGAGTTCTATGAAGTGGCTCGTGTGGAGATGTTGCGTAAATTAGGCTTAACTTATAAGTGGATGGAGGGTTCGGGGATTATGATGCCTGTATTAGAATTGAAGTGTAAGTATATAAAGCCTGCTTATTACGATGATGAAATTACCATCAAAGTAATAGTAAAAGAATTGCCTAAAACACGAATCATTTTTAATTACGAATTATACAATGAGCAAGGCGAGCTAATTAATTTGGGTGAAACCACTTTAGTATTTGTTAATATTGAAACCAAACGACCTACTGTTGGTCCAGAAGAATTTATGAATAAGCTTAAAGTTTTCTATGAATAGAATTAAGGCATGGTTATGGAATTTACCCATTGTGGTTAGAGTTGTAGAACGCAGCAAACGTACTAGTTTGATTGGGTTTGAGGGCTTGGCTATTTATACCGTGCTTGATTTTTTTATCAAAGAAATTCGAAAGGAACATCTTAATACTAAATCTACATCCCTAGCATTTTCCTTTTTCTTAGCCATATTTCCGGCTACCATTTTTCTATTTACACTTATACCATACATCCCTGTAAATCATTTTCAGGATCAATTATTAAGCATACTTGGACAAGTACTCCCTGCCAATGCTTATGAAGCCGTGCAAACGACCTTAACCGACATCATTAAAAATAAAAATGGGGGATTATTATCCTTCGGTTTCTTAGCGGCGTTATTCTTCTCCTCAAACGGCTTGATGGCTTTAATGAGAAATTTCAACAAAGCATCCTTGGTATCGGATAAACGTCCGGGTTGGAAAAAACGAAGAACAGCCATAGTGCTAACCGTAGTGATATCTATAATGCTTATTGTTGGAGTAAGTTTAATTATAGCAGGAAACTTTATCGTGAATAAACTCGATTCACTAGAATTGATTCATGGTGCTTTAGCGCGCTATTCATTATTAGCAGTGAACTGGATTATCATTTTACTCTTGTTTTTTAGCATCATTTCTACGCTCTATTACTTCGGACCAGCATCCGCTAAAAAATTCAAATTCTTTTCTGCAGGTGCAACATTGGCAACTGTTTTGTCGATTGTCAGTTCTTCGGGATTTGCATTCTATGTAAACAATTTCAGCAGTTACAACAAAGTATACGGATCTATCGGAACCCTTATCGTTATTATGATTTGGCTGTATTTAAACTCGATGATTTTACTGATCGGCTTCGAACTCAACGCCAGCATCAACATCTTAAAACGTAACCTACCGGAAACTCCTGTTAAGCGAAGAGGCAACCGGTTTCGAAATGTCGAAGTATAGAACTATAGAAATGTAGAAACGTGGAACTATAGAAAAGTAGAACTATAGAACTATAGAACTGTGGAAATGTAGAAATTCTATAGTTTTAAACTTCTATAGTTCCACAGTTCTATAATTCTATACTTCTAATACTCAATTCTTACATGATAAATACTCATCAACATCTCCTTGAAGAGTTGTTTTATTCGATGAATTTCTTTGATGGAAATATCAGAATTAATTAATTGTTTTTGTTGGATTTTATAATCAATTACACGTTCCACAATTTCAGAAATTGTTTTAGCGTCGTGTAATTTCAAGCTTCTCGAAGCGGCTTCAACACTATCGGCTAACATCAAAACAGCTGTTTCTTTTGAGAATGGTATCGGCCCTGGGTAACGGAATACATTTTCATTCACCGATGCTTCAGGATAATTTTTCAAGAAAGATTGGTAAAAATAATCGACACGAGAATTGCCATGATGTGTTCTGATAAAATCGATAATATCTTTTGGTAATTGATTTCGAGTGGCAATTTCTATACCTGCATAAACATGTCGGATGATTATTTTAGCACTCTCTTCATAAGGCAAATCATCATGAGGGTTAGAACCTTGCTGTTGATTCTCGATAAAGTACTGAGGCGATTCCATCTTTCCAATATCATGATAGAGTGCTCCTGCCCTTACGAGCAATGCATTTCCGCCAATTTCAAACATGGCTGCTTCAGCTAAATTAGCTACTTGTAAAGAATGTTGAAATGTACCAGGTGCTTTGTACGAAAGCTCACGAAGTAATGGATTATTAATATTGGTGTATTCCATTAAGGTTACTTCGGTAGTAATTCCAAATAGTTTTTCGAACGCATAAATTAATGGATAAGCGATAAGTGATAAAATAACACTCACCAAAAACCAAACTAAATGCGACCAATCAATATTTAAGAAAGAACCTTCGTGAATGATGGAGATACCAATATAACCTACGATATAAGTTGCATAAATGAGTAATGCTGATAATAGAAATTGAGAACGTTTCAAAAGGTTCTTAATACTATTAATAGCTACCATACCAGCGGTAATTTGCAAGAAAATAAATTCATACCCATTCGGTACAAAGAAACCTGCAACAACCACTACTAGTAGATGTATGTAGAGTGCTAATCGTGTATCGAATATGACTCGAATAATTATCGGAACAATACAATACGGGATAAAATACAAGCTTGGCAAATTCATGCGTAATGCCCAAGAGAGTACCACAAGCATAAATGTAACAATGAGTAAAATGATAAACATCTTCCGTAAATCGGCATAAATATCTTTACGGAATAAGGATAAGAACACCATCAATAAGGTTAATATTAATCCGACTAGAATCCCCTGCCCTAGGCTTACAATATATTTATTACCAAGTATTCCTAATCGTCTATCGTACTCGTTCTTTAATGATTCTAACACATTATAGATTTGCTGATCAACCATTCGGCCACGATCTACAATCAATTCCCCAGATCGAACCATTCCACGATAGTTGGAAATGTTTATTAGTTTTTCTTTAGAGATTTTTTGATTTAGGTTTTCGTTGTATAAAATATTTTCCGTGAGTGCTTGTTGAAGAGCAGCAGAAAGTATTGTTGTATCGAGATCCGAATTTGCTTTTTTAATATTTTCGTGAATTTGCTTTGTCGCTTGCTTGTAATTTAACAGCACCCCAATACTCGTTGGTCGAGCTTCGTTATTTCGAACGATATAAATTAAATCATTCTGATCTGATTTAGCAGCAGAATTTAAAATAGAAACTACTCCTCTATTATAAAGTGAAAGCAGAACATTCTCACCAAATAGGATATTTTTTTTGTAGTTGGGTTTATCGATGCTACCATACTTGGCTAACCACAATGAATACATCTCACCTCTAAAGAGCACTAAACTATTTTTCTCTACTTCCTCATTAAACTCATAAAAAGCGGGTAACTGACTAGTGATCTCTCTTTTTTCGGTTTCAATCTCTTGTTTCGATTTCTCTATAGCGAAGTCGAATGGAGCGATTAATTGCTCATGCATCCAAGGCTTACCCTTATCGAATTCGTATTTGAATTTACGTCCCTTTGGCAAGGAAAATACGATAACACACACACATAAAAACATGAGTGCGTATTTAAACACATCCTGTCGAAGAGTAGTTTTAGGGGCTTGTGGAGACATAGTGCTAAAATATGAATTAGGAATTAGGAATTAGGAATTAATTTTCAATTAACCTTTTAGGTTCAAAGAATCAAATTAGTTTACTACCAACCTCCCATACCCCTGTGTTTCAATTTCAAATGACTTGCAAACCAAACATTTTCACAATTCCTAA